>NZ_JBEXIA010000038.1:0-63354 GCF_040608335.1 Micromonospora sp. NPDC005194
GCTCGTAGCGCTCGGCGTGCTCCTGCCAGCAGCCCGCCAGGTCGAACCCGTCCGGCCGCTCGGCCGGTTCGTCCAGCACGGTCAACTCCAGGATCGCGCCCACCCGGTAGGTGCGCACCTGCCCGGACGCGGCGGCGACCAGGTACCAGCGGCCCGCCTTGAGCACCACGCCGAGCGGGTCGAGGGTCCGGGTCACCTCCCGGGGCGCCTGCCACCGCCGGTAGCGCACCCGGACCCGACGGTCCTCCCACACCGCTGTGGCCAGCGCGGCCAGGTGGGGTGTGGGCTCGGGTTCGCGAAACCAGCTCGGCGCGTCCAGGTGGAACCGCTGCCGGATCCGGCCGCCGGGGTCGGCGAGGTCCGCCGGCAGCGCGGCGCGCAGCTTCAGCTCCGCCGTGGCCAGCACCGAGCCCAGGCCCAGCTCGGCGGCCGGGCCGGGCACTCCGGCCAGGAACAACGCCTCGGCCTCACCGGCGGTCAGGCCGGTGAGCCGGGTGCGGTAGCCGTCGAGCAGGCGGTAACCACCGGCCGGGCCACGCTCGGCGTACACCGGCACACCGGCGGCCCCCAGCGACTCCACGTCGCGATACACCGTGCGAACCGACACCTCCAGGGCGTCGGCCAGCTCGGCGGCGGTCATCCGCCCCCGGGCCTGCAGGAGCAGCAGCAGGGAGACCAGCCGGCTGGCACGCACCGTGCGACCGTAGCCGACACCGTCCGCGCCGCCGCGCGGGCCGGCGTCGGCGCGCCTGCGTGGCAATCCCATCCGCTGCTGAGAACCTTTTTCACATGGTGTCCTCCGACGCTCCCGTGCTCGCCCGCCCGACCGCCCGACCGGCCCTGCCGAGCGGGCCGGTCGACGTCACCGAGGCGTGGCTGCGCAACCGCCGGCTGTCCGAGCACACCCGCGACGCCTACCGGCGCGACGTCACCGCGTGGCTCAGCTGGTGCGCCGGGCACGACCTGGATCCGCTGCGGGCCAGCTTCCTGCACGTCAACGAGTACGCCCGCGCGCTGGAGTCCACTCTCGTCGTCCGCAGCGGCCGACCGTTGACCCCGGCGACCGTGGCGCGGCGGCTGTCGGCGCTGTCCAGCTGGTACGACTTCCTCGTCAAGCTCGGGGGCGTGCCGGCCAACCCGGTCTCCGGCGCGGACCGGCCCCGCGTCGACCGGGACCACTCCGCCACCGTCGGGCTCACCCCGGAGGAGGTGGACGCGCTGCTCACCGCCGCCGACGCGGAGACCGGCCCGACGGCGGCCCGCAACCGGGCGACGATCGCGCTCCTGGCCGATCTGGGCCTGCGGGTCGGGGAGCTGGTCTCGCTGGACCTGACCGATCTCGGCACCGAACGCGGGCACCGCAGCGTGCGCTTCGTCGGCAAGGGCGGCAAGCAGCGCCGCCGCGCCCTCACCCCGGGCACCGCGTACGCGGTGGACGCGTACCTGGCGCAGCGGGCTGCCACCACCGGCGTGCCGGTGACCCACCTGACCGGGCCCCTGCTGGTCACCGCCAGCGGCGCCCGGCTCGACCGGCACTCGGTGTTCCGGATGGTCCGCCGACTCGCCCGCGCCGCGGGCATCCCGGCCTGGGCGCGGCTGTCCCCGCACTCGCTGCGACACGCGTTCGCCACCACCGCCCGCTCCGAGGGTGTTCCCCTCGAAGATGTGCAGGACGCCATGGGCCACGCCGACCCGCGTACCACCCGCCGCTACGACCGGGACCGGCACAACCTCGACCGCGACCCGGCGTACGCGGTGTGGGCCGCCCGGTCCCGTCGCCGCGGCTGACTGTCCCACCCCCGGCCTACGGTCGGCGGATGAGACACGGTCTGGAGATCCCCTGCGGTGGCGGCGCCGTCGCGGTGTCCACCCTGGTCGAGCTGGGTGAGCTGGCCGAGAACGCCGGATGGGACGGGGTGTTCCTGGAGGATTACCTGATCCACCACTGCGGCGACGACCCGTTCACCTACGACCCGTGGTTGGTGCTCACCGCGATCGCCGGGCGCACCGACCGGGTGCGGCTGGGCACCACGGTCACGGCGCTGCCCCGCCGCCGTCCGGCGAAGCTGGCCCGCGAGGTGCTGACCCTCGACCACCTGAGCGCGGGCCGGGCCACCGTGGCGGTCGGTGTCGGCGACCCCGGCGACCGTGGCCTGGCCGCGTTCGGCGAGCCGACCGAGGTGGCCGTGCGCGCCGCGATGCTCGACGAGGGTCTCGACCTGCTGACCGGCCTGCTCGGTGGTGAGCGGGTCGACCACCGGGGCGCCCACTACCGCGCCAACCGGGTGGCGCTGCGGCCACCGCCCGTGCAGTCGCCCCGGGTGCCGGTCTGGGTCGGCGGCAGCACCCAGGCCGGGGCGGTGCGACGCCGCGCGGCCCGCGCCGACGGCATCGTGCCGTACAAGCTCACCGACACCGACGGCTGGGCCGACTTCACCCCCGACGAGGTCCGCGACCTGGTAGCGGCCATGCCACCGACCCGGGCCGACGGCCAGCCGTTCGACGTGGCGATCGGCGGGCGACGCCGCCGCCCGGACGAGCGCGCCGAACGGGCCTACCTCCGCGAGCTGGCCGCCGCCGGGGCCACCTGGTGGCTGGAGTACGTCCCGGTCGGCGACCCGGCGGCGATGCGCGCCGCGGTGGCCCGAGGTCCGCTGCGCTGAGCGTCCCTCCCGCGCCCGCGGGTCAGCCCTGCGGGCGGGGGCAGATGCAGAACGGCTGCCCGATGGGGTCGAGGAGCACCACCCACCGGTCGCCGCCGGGTTGGAACTCCGGCTTCGAGGCGCCGGCGGCGACGAACTCCTTCTCGGCCACGGCCAGGTCGTCGACGTAGAGGTCCAGGTGGTAACGCTTCTGCCCGGCCGGGTCCGGCCAGGACGGCGGCTGGTAGCCCTCGACCAGGCCGAAGCCGATGGACGCGCCACCGCCGCTGATCATCGCGTACTCGGCTTGGCTGTGGGTGATCTCCCAGCCCAACGCCCGGTGGTAGAAGGCGGCGTGCGCGGCCGGGTCGGAGCTGTCCAGGTTGACCATCGCGAGGTCGGCGGTTGTCGTCATGCGGGCAGTCTGCACCGGTGTACCTGCCAACCGATGTCAGGTACGTCGGGCGTTTCTCGACACCGACGACGCCCGGGCTCAGGGCGCGCCGAGTGGCCACACCGTCACCCGCGAGGCGCTCTCGCGGCAGGCCAGGCCACTGCCGGCCCGCCGGCAGTCGGTCACCCCCGCCGGGAGCGGGCCGCGCACGCGGGGGCCGTCCCGACCTGCCGTGGCGACCAGGGTGCGCCGGCCGTCCGCCGCCGTCCGCAGCAGCACCAGCGCGTCGGTGGCCGCCCGGGTACCCGCCACGGTGTGCCAGCGCGCCCCGGCCGGCCACGTCCAGCGGATGACGCCGGAGGCCGGATCGAGGGCCCGGCGGCCGTGCTCGTCCTGCGCGCAGACCAGGCCCTGACAGGCCCGCAGGGTCAGCTCGCCCCGCTGCACCGGCACCTCCCAGCGCGGCGCCAGCCCGGGCAGGTCGTACCCCGTCAGCGCCGCACCGGTGGCGGTCGGGTGACGCAGCACCAGGTACGCGCCGACGGCCTGCGGGTTGTCCGGGCCGTAGTCGGCCGGCGGCAGCCGCCCCTGCCCGTGCACGGTGCCGTCCCGCGCGTCGAGCAGCCGGGTCAGCCCGTCGTCCTGCACGAGCAGCACCCGCGCGGGTCTGCCGGGCAGCACCTCCAGCACGGCCGTGGATGGCAGCCGTACCGTCCAGCGGGTGCCGCCGGTGGCCGGGTCGACGCCACGTACCAGCCCTTCGACCCGGCGCCCCGGTTCGGCGGCGCTGCGAACCTCGCTGACCGCCACCGCCGCCTCGCCGACCGCGTACACCCGCTCGGGTCGCCGCCACAGCGCCGCGCCGGTGCGCATCGACCGGGCGGTCGTCGCCACGGCCTGACGCACCTGATCGCGCTCGGTGAGCAGCAGCACGTCACCGGCGGCCTCGGCGGACCACCCGGCGGCGGGCGGTACGGCGACCCGCCAGGGCGGGGCGCGGTGCGGCGCCGCCACGTCGTACGCGCTCAGCGTCGGCGGGTCCACGACCAGCAGCAGCGGGCCCGCGCCCAGCAGCAGCGGGCCCGCGCCCAGCAGTGTCGCGTCGCCGGACACCGGCGGCCCCACCCACGCCGACAGGCGTACGGGAGCGGCGGCGCCGCCGAGCAGCGCGCACGCCGCCAGCAGCAGCGCCACCCGCCACCGCCGCGACGGCGCGCCCGACGCCCGACGGTGGGCCGGGGGAGCGCCCCGGTCAGGACGTCCACCGGCCGTCACCCCCGCTCGTGTCGACCGGTCAGCAGAGCAGCTCCAGGTGGTGGTGGGCGTCCTCGGCGATGTCCTCCTGCCGCAGCCACCGCCGCGCCCACAGCCGGGCGGCCAGCTCCGCCTGCTCGTCACCCCACGCGGCGTGCTCCACGAGCAGGGCGGCGGTCAGCGCGTACGCCAGGCGCAGCGCCAGGCCACGGGCGCCCGCGAGCACCGCCGCCGCGCCCGGCTCGGCCGTCACCGCCGCGATGGTGTCGCGCAGCTGCCCGGCGGCCGCGGCGAGGGTGTCGGCCAGCGCGGGCGACAGTGGCCGGGCCAGGTCGACGGCGGCGGTCAGCCGGCTCAGCAGCGGCGTCCCGGCGTCCTCCCGGGTCAGCGCGCGCAGCACGTCCAGGGCCAGCACGTTGGTGGTGCCCTCCCAGATCGGCAGCACCTGCGCATCGCGCAGCAGCCGGGGAACACCGGTGTCCTCCACGTAGCCGGCGCCGCCGAAGCTCTCCACGTACTCGCTGGCGGAGCTGACGGCGAGCCGACCGGTGGCGAGCTTCGCCAGCGGTGCCACGATGCGCAGCTCGGCGGCGGCCTCCGGGTCGGCGCCGACCTCGACCCGCCCGAGCAGCGCGAACGCGTGCCCCGCGAGGGCGAACGCGCCCGCCGCGTCGACCGCGAGGGTGCCAAGCGTCGCGCGGTGCAGCGGCGAGGACGCCAACGCGCCGCCCGCGACGTGCCGCGCGTCGGCGAACGCGCGGGCGTACGCGAGCCCGCGTCGCATCCCGCCGGCCGCGGCGGCGGCGTTGTGCACCCGGGTCACCACGACCAGGGTCATCGCCCGGACCAGGCCGGGCACCGCCGGGTCGCCCAACGGCAGGGCGTACGCGTCGCGCAGGCCGATCTCGGCGGTCGGCAGCGCCCGGGTGCCGAGCTTGTCCTTGAGCCGGTGCACGGTGACCCCGGGGGCGGGCGCGTCCGGCGCCGCGCCGGTGGCCAGCGGCGAGTCGACCGCGTAGCGGGGTACGAGGAACGGGGCGAGCACCCGGCTGCCCCGCCCGGCGCCCTCGGGGCGGGCCAGCGCCACCGCCATCGCCGCGTCGGCCGCGGAGCAGAACCACTTCTCCCCGGTCAGCCGCCACGAACCGTCGGCGGCGGGACGGCCGACGGTGCCGGAGCGGCCCAGGTCGGAGCCGCCCTGCGACTCGGTCATCCACTGCCCACTGGTGATCGCCGTGGCCGGGTCCGTGGAGATCAGCCGGGGCAGCCACGCGTCACGGACACCCGCGTCGACGTCGGGGAGGCTGAGCAGCGCCGCCGCCCCGTCGGCCATCGCCACCGGGCAGGAGAACGTCGCCGACTCCGGCCCGTACAGGTGCAGCAGCGCGTGTTGCACGACCCGTGCGGCGGCGCCCCAGGTGCCGCGCGCGTCGGGCAGGTAGGGCAGCGCCACCACGGCGTGCCGGGCGGCGGCGGCCCGCTGCGCCTGCCAGCCGGCGGACGTGTCGATCCGGTCGATCCGCGCGCCCCACGGGTCGTAGCGGACCAGCGTTGGCGGGTGCGCCTCGGCGTCGGCGTGCGCCGCGCGCAGCGGCCCGGTGACCTCGGCGGCCAGCTCGGCGAGGCGACCCTTGGCGGCCGCGTGTCCGGCCGGGCCGAGGTGACGCTCCAGCCAGGACCGCAGCAGGGCGTCACCGGCGTACGGGTCGGCGGGGGGTGGTACCGGCTGCACGAAGCGGCTCATCGATCGACTCCTGGCGCTGCTGGGGGTGTGCGCCGACGGTAGACGATGCGTCGCCGCCGCGAACAGGGCCTCGGGCACACCCGATTTCCCGCTTGTCCTGCCTCACCGCGATGGCGTTCTCTACGGTCGGTAGTCGTGGGTGCCGGCCAGTCGTGGAGCCGACCGGCCCGGCGGCACCGCCCGATGCGCACCGGGCTGGCCTTCGCCGGGTTCGGCATGGCGCTGTGCTGCGTCGGGGTGGCCGGGCTGGGGGCGTGGAACCTGCAGACGGTGCGGCAGGCATCCGGCCCGATCCGGGAGACCGCCGACGGTTTCCTCAGCGAGGTGGCCCTCGGCGACAGCGACCAGGCGTACGAGCGGCTGTGCGCGGACGCGCGTACCCGGTGGAGCGCGATCGGGTTCACCAGCTGGGTGCGGACGCCACCGATGGTGACCGACTACGAGATCACCGACGTGTCGGTGGCCACCAAGGGCGGGCGTCCCCGTGGCACGGTGACGGTGCGCTTGACCCGCGACGGCGGCATCAGTGAGGAACGCCGCCTGCCGGTGGTCCGTGAGAACGGCGACTGGCGGGTGTGCGGTGACCCGTTCTGAGCCGCCGGCCGTCGACCTGGTGACCAACTGGCTGCAACCGGATCAGGGCCCGGTGCGGGCGATGCTGATCGGGGTGACGCTGGGCAGCCTGCTGTTGTCGGCGGCGATCCCGCAGGCGTTCGCCGGGACCGGCCTGCTCTTCGCGGTGGTCTACGCGGGCGTGCAGGTGGGCCGGACCATGTTCGCGTTGTGGGCGACGCAGGGCAGTCCGTGGCTGGTCGACGGGTTTCAGAAGTCGCTGCCGTGGATCGGCGCCACGTCGGTGCTCGTGGTGGTCGGCGGCCTGGTGGACACGCCGGCCCGGGAGGTGGTGTGGGCGGCGGTGATCGTGCTGGAGGTGGTTGGCCTGTCGATCGGCTGCCCGCTGCCGGGTCGGGAGCGCAGCCGCCCCGAGCGGTGGATGGTGGAGGGTGGGCACCTGGCCGAACGCTGCGCGGCGTTCGTCCTGATCGCGCTCGGCGAGTCGATCCTGGTCACCGGCAGCACCCTCACGTCGCACGTGGACCTGGTGACGTCGGGGGCGTTCCTGGGGGCCTCAGTCGCGGGGGCCGAGGTCGCCGCTGCGGTAGTGCCGGCGGCAGAGCACCTGGTAGCGCACGTCGGCGGTGTCGACGGTGTCGCCGATGACGACCTGCGCGCCCTCGCGCACGACCCGGCCGTCGACGACGCGGGCGTTGAGCAGCCCCTCCCGGCCGCACCAGCAGAGCACCTCGACCTGGATGCGGGCCACCTCGTCGGCCAGCTCGAACAGGCGCTGCGCGGCGGGGAACAGGCAGGACCGGAAGTCGGTGGCGAGGCCGAACGCGAACACGTCCACGTCGTAGCTGTCGACCAGCTCGGCCATCTGCTCGACGTGTTCGACTGTGTAGAAGCAGGCCTCGTCGCAGATCAGGTAGTCGACGCGGACCCCGTCGGCCCAGCGGCCGCGCACCAGCGCCCGCAGGTCCAGGTCGTCGGTGACCTCGATGGCCTCGTGGGCCAGGCCGATGCGGGTGGTGACCTGCGGGCCCAACGACCGGTCGATGCGGGTGGTGACCAGCCCACGACGACCCTGTCGGGCGTGGTTGTAGTTCATCTGCAACGCCATGGTGGACTTGCCGCAGTCCATCGGCCCCCAGAAGAACTTCAACGCCGCGGCGTGCACCGGACGCCCGTCGAGCCCGCGCGCGGCCGCGCAGCCCGCCGGAGCGTGCGGCTGGCCGGGGAACGGGTGAGCCAGGCAGGTCGGGGCGGCAGCGGCGTCGTCGGTCACGGTCGGGCAGCCTAGCTGATCGACCGCCCCTGATCCGTCGGGTGCGGGATGCGTGCTCAGAGCACCCGGGGTGGCGTGTTGCCGGCGGCGACGATGGCCCGACGGATCGGCACGGCGGCCAGGAGCAGGAACCCGACCACGAAGAAGATCAGCAGTGAGACCAGGCCCACGCGGTAGGAGGCGGTGAGTTGGAACACGAGGCCGAACGCGAGCGGGCCGAGCCAGCTGGTGCCCTTGTCGCTGATCTCGTAGAAGCCGTAGTACTCGCCCTCCTTGCCGGCCGGGATGAGCTGGCTGAACAGGGAACGGCTCAGCGCCTGGCTGCCGCCGAGGACCAGGCCGATGGCCGCGCCGAGGATCATGAACGGCACCGGCGCCTCGGCGGGCAGCCGGAACGCGCCGAGGATCACACCGGTCCACAGCACCAGGCTGAGCAGCACGGTCTTCCACGCGCCGATGCGCCGGGCCAGCGCGCCGAGGCTCAACGCCCCTCCGAAGGCGAGGAACTGCACCAGCAGGATGGTGATGATCAGGGTGCTCTGCTCCAGGCGCAGCTCCTCGGTGCCGTACTGGCTGGCCAGGGTGATGACGGTCTGGATGCCGTCGTTGTAGACCAGGAACGCGAGCAGGAAGAACAACGTCAGCGGGTACGCCTTGACCTCGCGCAGGGTGCGGCCGAGCTGCCGGAACCCGTCGGTGAGCACGTTGCCGCGCGCCGCGAGGGCCGCCGCGCTGGGGCGTTCGCGCAGCCAGCGCAGCGGCACCAGCGTGAACGCCGCCCACCACACCCCGGCCGACACGATCGACCAGCGGGCCAGGTCCAGGGTGCGCTGCGGGTTGTCGTCCTCGCTGAGCAGGGTGACCGCGACCAGGTTGAGCGCCAGCAGCAGGCCACCGCCGAGGTAGCCCAGCGCCCAGCCGCGGCTGGAGATGCCGTCGCGTTCGTCGGGGCCGCCGAGCTGCGGCAGGAACGAGTTGTAGACCACGATGGCCGCGCCGAAGGAGATGTTGGCGATCAGGAACAGCGCCCCGCCGAGCAGGTAGCGGTCGCCGGTGACGAAGGCCATCGCGATGGTCGCGCCGGCGCCGGTGAACGCGGCCCCGCCGAGCAGCCGCTTCTTGTGCGCCGACCGGTCGGCGATCGCCCCGATGACGGGCAGCACGAACACGGTGAGGAACACCGACAGCGAGATCAGGTACGGGTAGTAGGACCCGGCCGCCACCCGGATGCCCAGCGGGTGCACGTACCCGTCGCAGGTGTCGGCGCCCAGCTCGCAGCCGGCGGCCAGCTCGGCGACGGTGGTGATGAACGGTCCCAGGAACACGGTGATCACCGTGGTCTGGAACGCCGAGTTGGCCCAGTCGTAGATGTACCAGCCGCGCCGCTCCCGGCGGGTGCTCGCCGGAGGCGGGGTGTCGTCCACCGTGGGGGTCACGGTCTCGGCCATCGGGGGTCCTTCGACGCTCAGGCGGCCCAGTGGCCGCGGCTGCGGTAGACGTCGCGCAGCACGCCGACGTGATCGGTCATGATGCCATCCACGCCACGATCCAGTAACTCGTGCATCTGGGCGGGTTCGTCGATCGTCCAGACGTGCACCTGCAGGCCGAGTCGGTGGCAGTAGTCGAGGAACCGGCGGTCCACCACCGGCATCCGCCCGTAGCGCGGCGGCACCTGCGCGGCGACCACCGACGGCGGCAGTCGCAGTGGCCGCCCGTGCAGGGAGGCGAGCCGCAGCCGGGCGACGCCGCGCATGCCGAGGCTGGTGGCGACGCGTCCCTCGGTCAGCGCCCGCAGCCGGGTCAGTCGGGCGTCGCTGAACGAGGCGAGCAGCACCCGGTCGGCGGCGCCGACCCGGGTCACGGTCGCGACCGTCGGCGCGACGCCGCCGTCGGCCTTCACGTCGATGTTGAATCGGACCTGCGGCCAGGCGCTGAGCACCTCGTCGAGCCGGGGTACGACGGCGGCGCCGCCGACGCGTACCGAGGCGAGGTCGGCCCAGCTCATCTCGGCGATGCGTCCCGCCTCGCCGGTGAGCCGCGCGAGCGTCGGGTCGTGGAAGATCACCGCGACGCCGTCGGCGGTGGCGTGCACGTCGGTCTCCACGTACCGGTAGCCGAGCCCGATGGCCCGGGCGAACGCCTCGGTGGTGTTCTCGTCGCCGTCGGCCGCGCCGCCACGGTGGGCGAACGCCAGCGGCGCGGGCGCGTCCAGGTAGCCGAATCGGTTCAGCACGGGACGCAGTATGCCTGCCGCTGGTGGACCCCCGGTGGCCTGCCGGCAACATTCGTCGCACGGCGGCGAGGGTCAGGCCAGCCAGCCGCCGGTCAGCCGGGCCACCGCGGCGCCGTCGAGGTCGGCGAGCTTGACGGCGGCGAACTGCCGGGCCCCGTCGGAGGTCTGCACCCGCACCGGCGGCGTCGGGTCCATCAGCGTCGCCACCACGACCGCCGCGGCGTCGGCGGAGGACTGCGCGGCGGCGAACGCCTGCCCGGTGCGGGCCAGGTACGCGCGCAGAGCCGGCCCGTACACCCCGGCGGCGTCGCTGGCGGCGTCGGGATCGATGCCGATGCTGGAGACGAACTCGCTGGCCACCGCGCCCGGCTCGACGACGGTGACCCGCACCCCGGTGGTCGCGGCGAGCGGGGCGAGCGATTCCATGTACCCCTCGACGGCGAATTTCGCCGCGCAGTACGCCTCGTTGAACGGCTGCCCGACGATCCCGCCGACGCTGGAGATGGTGATCAGGCGGCCCCGGCTGGCCCGCAGGTGGGCCAGGGCGGCGCGGCTGACGTGCAGCACGCCGAAGAAGTTGACCTCCATGACGGCCCGGACGTCGTCGACGCTGTCGACTTCCAGGGTGCCGACGTGCCCGGCGCCGGCGTTGTTGACGACCGCGTCGAGCCGGCCGTAGGTGTCGACCACCTCGTCGACGCAGGCGCTCACCGAGTCGGGGTCGGTGACGTCGAGGCGGCGTACGTCGATCAGGTCGGCCACGCCCGCGATGTCGGCGGCGGCGCGCAGCCGTTCGGCGCGGCCGAGGTCGCGCATGGTGGCCACCGTTCGCCAGCCGGCGCGGGCGCAGCCGAGCGCGATCTCCAGGCCGATGCCGGAGGACGTGCCGGTGATCAGCACCGTCTGCTCGCTCATGATCTCCTGCCCTTCGTGCCAGGGCGGCTGGCGCGAACGGAAGCCGGTCCCCGCCGGCCGCCCCCGTACGCACCCAACCCGCGGTGAACGTCACCGCATGTTACGGCCGGGACTGGTGTCCGGTGCCCGTTCGGCTCGGCTCAGCGCCATGCACCGCGTATCCGCCGGCGAGGATCGGGTACCGGGGCCGCTGGGGGTTGCCCGGGGGCAGGTCGGTCTCGGGGTCGAGGCAGTGCGTGGGTGGCGGCTCGTCCCCGTTCTGCGCCTGCGCGTCGACGATCACATCCGGCAGCCTCCCGCCGTCGATGATCTTCACGTAGTAGCCGTGGTTCCGTACCGCGCCTTCGCCCTCGGGCACGATCGCGGTCAACAGGGCGACGTTTCCGGTGACCCGCAGACAGGTCACGTCGGCCCGTCCCTGCCGCGACCACCACGGCCGCCACCACCCCCAACGCCGCCACACGTGAACCAGACATGACCATTCCTCCTCGGTCGGTTGCTCGGTTGACACGTTCCAGCATCAGCGCGGGCCGAGGCGACCTCATCCCTCCACCGAGCCAGCCTGCTCCCTCGGCCAAGGGACGGACGCCGGCGGTGATCGACTCGGTTTCCTTGAAGGCGGGGCGTCCGAGGCACGGCAAGCCCCGGTTTGCCGAAAGCCGGGTCGACCTCGGCGTCGGCGGCGTCCGCTAGCTCGACCGGCGGTGGGCGCGGCTGGGGTCGGCCGGGCGGCCGGGGTCGATGTGTCGGGGCCCGTCGGGTTCGTCGGGGCGCAGCGGGGCGAGGGCGTCGGTGAGCGCGTCGATGATCCGGCCGGTGGCCCGGCGGGCGGCGCCGGGGTTGGCGGCGTTCGCCTCGCCCAGGTCGACGGGCGGCCCGAAGTGCACCCGGATCACCGGGCGGCGCCACAGCGCGCGGGCGATGCCGCGCAGCATTCCCTTCGGCGCCCGGTAGGGCAGCACCTCGTGCGCGCCCCACTGGGCGACCGGGATGACGGGGGCGCCGCAGGCCAGGGCGAGTCGGGCGACGCCGGTCTTGCCGCGTTCGGGCCACATGCCGGGGTCCAGGCCGATGCGTCCCTCGGGGTAGATGAGGATCACCGAGCCCGCCGCCACGGCGGTGGCGGCGTCGTCGAGGGCCCGGTGCACGGCGCTGGTGCCCCGGTCGACCCGGATGTGTCCGGCGTGACGCATGGCGGCTCCGAGCACCGGGGCGCGGAACAGCCCGGCGGTCGCCATGATCCGCGGGGCGATGCCGCGGGTCTGGCAGGCGGCGATCATCACCGCGGGGTCGAACGGGCTGATGTGGTTGGCGGCCAGCACGAGCGGGCCGCGGCGCAGGTGCGCGGGGACGTCGCCGGTGACCTCGAGGCGGGCGAGCAGACCGACCAGGACGCGGGCCAGCACGAGGGCCGCACGCCAGATCAGTGGTGGCTGCCAGGTCGTCGTGTTCATCAGCGCGCCATCCTCGCATGAAGTGGCGGGGCCGCGAGGGCGAGTGGCCCGAGTGATCAGGGTCATTGGTCCCGGGCCGGTTCGGGCCGCCCGGCCCTGCCGCATTCTCTACGACGAGCAGTAGTATTTACTACGTCTCGTAGTACGCATAGCTGGGGGTAACAGGTGGACGCGTTGGACGTCGCCCGGTGGCAGTTCGGTGTCACGACCGTCTACCACTTTCTCTTCGTGCCGCTGACCATCGGCCTGTCCGTGCTGGTGGCCATCCTGCAGACGATGTGGCACCGCACCGGCAACGAGCGCTACCTCAAGCTCACCAAGTTCTACGGCAAGCTCTTCCTGATCAACTTCGCCATGGGCGTGGTCACCGGCATCGTGCAGGAGTTCCAGTTCGGCATGAACTGGAGCGACTACTCCCGCTTCGTCGGCGACATCTTCGGCGCGCCCCTGGCCATCGAGGCGCTTGTCGCGTTCTTCCTCGAATCCACCTTCATCGGCCTGTGGATCTTCGGCTGGGACCGGCTGCCCAAGCGGGCGCACCTGGCCAGCATCTGGGCCGCCGCGATCGGCACCAACCTGTCCGCGTACTTCATCCTCGCGGCCAACTCGTTCATGCAGAACCCGGTCGGCTTCCGGATCAACCCGGACAGCGGGCGTGCCGAGCTGACCGACTTCCCGGCCGTGCTGACCAACAAGGTCGCCCTGATCACCTTCCCGCACACCCTGGCCGGCTCGTTCCTGGTCGCCGGGTCGCTGATCGTCGCGGTCGGCCTGTTCCACGTCATCCGCAACCGCGACTCCGCCGACGCCGGCGCGTACCGCTTCGCCACGAAGTTCGGCTCCTGGGTGGTCCTGGTCGCCTCCGCCGCCGTGCTGTTCACCGGTGACATCCAGGGCAAGATCATGACTGACGTGCAGCCGATGAAGATGGCCGCCGCCGAGGGCCTCTACACCACCGAGAGCCCCGCCTCGTTCTCCGTGCTCACCATCGGCAGCCTCGACGGCAGCCGCGAGGTGTTCGCCCTCAAGATCCCGTACCTGCTGTCGTACCTGGGCACCGGTGACCCGCACGGCACCGTGCACGGCATCAACGACCTGCAGGCCCAGTACGCCACCCAGTACGGCGCGGGCAGCTACACCCCGATCATCCCGGTCACCTACTGGAGCTTCCGCTTCATGATCGCCTTCGGGATGGCGGCCGCCGCGATCGCCCTGCTGGTCCTCTGGAGCCAGCGCAAGGGCCGCACCCCGCGCAGCAAATGGCTGCTGCGCGCCGGGCTGGCCATGCCGGTGCTGCCGCTGCTGGCCAACTCCTTCGGCTGGATTTTCACCGAGATGGGTCGTCAGCCGTGGATCGTCTTCGGCGAGATGCTCACCCGCAACGGCGTGTCCCGCAGCGTCTCGCTGGCCGAGGTGCTCACCTCGTTCACCGCTTTCACGCTGATCTACGCCACCCTCGCCGTGATCGAGGTCAAGCTGCTGCTGCGCTACGCCAGGGCCGGCGTGCCCGACGTCAGCGACGAGCACCCCATCGACGACACCACTGACGACGCCGAGCGCCCGCTCGCCTTCGCCTACTGATCCCCGGAGCCCATCGTGGACCTGACCACCATCTGGTTTCTCCTCGTCGCCGTGCTGTTCACCGGCTACTTCATCCTGGAGGGCTTCGACTTCGGCGTCGGCATGCTGCTGCCCGTGCTCGGCCGCGACGACCGGGAACGCCGCGTCCTGATCAACACCATCGGCCCGGTCTGGGACGGCAACGAGGTCTGGCTGATCACCGCCGGCGGCGCCATGTTCGCCGCGTTCCCCGAGTGGTACGCCACCCTGTTCTCCGGGTTCTACCTGCCGCTGCTGCTGATCCTGCTGGCCCTGATCGCCCGCGGGGTGGCCTTCGAGTACCGGCACAAGCGTCCCGAGGCGTCCTGGAAACGCCGCTGGGACGCCGCGATCGTGGTCGGCTCGCTGCTGCCGGCGATCCTGTGGGGCGTCGCCTTCGCCAACATCCTGCGCGGCGTGCCGCTGGACGCCGACCACGAGTACGTCGGCGGCCTGCTGGACCTGCTCAACCCGTACGCCCTGCTCGGAGGCGCGACCACCCTCGCGCTGTTCCTCACCCACGGCGCGGTGTTCCTCGCCCTGAAGACCACCGGCGACATCCGCGAGCGCGCGGGCGCCCTCGCGGTGCGCCTGGGTGTCGGCGCCGCCGTGCTCGCGGTCGGGTTCCTGACCTGGACGTTGAGCATCCGCTCCAGCGCGGCCGCCGTCGTGCTCGCCGTCGGCGCGGCCCTCGCCCTGCTCGGCGGCCTGGCCGCCGCCCGGGTACGCCGGGAGGGCTGGGCGTTCACCGGCACCGCCGTGGCGATCGGCCTGGCCGTGGCGACCCTGTTCGCGGCGCTGTTTCCGAACGTGCTGCCGTCCACCCTGGACGCGGCCGGCACGCTGACGGCCACCAACGCCGCCTCCACCCCGTACACCCTGAAGATCATGACGTGGGTGGCGGTGATCTTCACGCCGGTGGTGCTTGCCTACCAGGGGTGGACGTACTGGGTGTTCCGCAAGCGCATCGGCGTGGCCAACATCCCGCAGCACTGACCGGCGGGCGGGGTCGCACGGTGCCCAGGAGCGAGAGGCCGCTGGAAAGATCGTCGCCATGTGGAGCCGGGATCTCGACGTACTGGTGCCGATGTGGCAGGGCGCGGATGACCTCCGGGTGCGCGAGGGCCCGGCCGCGCTGGCCGCCCTCACCGTGCCGGGGACGCGGCGGGTCACGGTGCCGGTCCCGGCCGGCGGATCGGAGCGCGAGGGCGGTGTCCGGCACCGGGCTGCGGTCGTCGACGCCCACCGCGCGCATCGTGACGTGCTCGCGCGGCACCGTCCGCGGCGGCTGCTGACCTTGGGTGGGGACTGCGCGGTCGAGGTCGCGTCGGTGGCCCACCTCGCGGGTCGGTACGCGCAACGGCTGTTCGTGCTGTGGATCGACGCGCACGCCGACCTCAACACGCCCGCGAGCTCGCCGAGCGCAACCGCGCACGGCATGCCCCTGCGGCTGCTGCTCGACGACGACGCGCAGGGCGTACTGCCGGCGCCCCGCTGCCTCTCGCCGGGGCAGGTCGCCCTGGTGGGGGTCCAGGACCTCGACCCCGCCGAGGTCGAGTACGTGCACCGGCACGACCTGACGGTCCTGGACGTCCCGACGCTGGGCGCGCAGCCGACCCGGCTGGCCGCGCTGCCCCCGCCCGGCGCCGCGGTGTACGTGCACCTCGACCTGGACGTGCTGGACCCGTCCGCGTTGCCGGCCGTGGCCGTCCCCACCCCCGGTGGCGTGACAGCCGCCGCGCTGGCGCGGTCGCTGACCGCGCTGCGCGCCCACCACGAGGTGGTCGGAGTGGGAATCACCGAGTACGTTCCGCAGCTCGCGCACGACCGGCAGGCGCTCATCGAGGTGCTGGACGCACTCGGGCTGACCGATGCGCTTACCTGATCCGGTCCACGCGGGCACGGCTCGGACACCGAACACGCGGCCCCGGCCAGCCGGCATCGCACCCGCCAGAAATCGGCGGTCGGCGCGGATCCGGCCCGCTAGGGTGTGCCGATGCCCGACGCCGTGCACGTTCGTGAGCTCACCACCGACGACCTCGACGCCGCCTGGGAGTTGGGGCGGTTCGCGTTCGGCTCCAACCCGCAGCGGCCCGCGCACGCGAGCGTCGAGGTGCCCGGCATGATCCGCTACGGCGCGTTCGACGGCAGCGGTCGGCTCGTCGGCAAGGCCGTCGACCTGCACCACGACCAGTGGTGGTCCGGGCGGGCGGTCCCGGCGGCCGACGTCGGCGGTGTGGCGGTCGCACCCGAGTCCCGCGGCCGGGGGGTGGCCCGTGCCCTGCTCACCGCTCTGCTGGGCGGCGCCCACGAGCGCGGCGCGGCGGTCAGCGCCCTGTACCCGACCGTCGCCGCCCCCTACCGCTCCTGCGGCTGGGAGGCCGCCGGTGTGCTGCGCACCGTCGACCTGAGCACCGTCGCGCTGCCCCGGCGCCGGCCCGCCGCGCACCTGAGCGTACGGGCCGGCACGCCCGCCGACCTGGACGCCGTCGCCGACCTGTACGAGCGGGTCTCCCGCCACCGCAACGGCATGCTCACCCGCCAGGGCGCGCTGTTCGACCACTTCAACGCCAAGGGAGACCTGCCCGGCGACGGTCTCACCCTCGTCGAGGCCGACGGCGACCTGGTCGGCTACGCCACCTGGCAGCGGGGCCGCGGCTACGGCGCCGATTCGGTGCTCACCGTCGACGAGGTGCTGGCCGTCACCGCCGACGCGGCCCGGGAACTCGTCGGCGTGCTGGGCAGTTGGGCCAGCGTCGCGCCGACGCTGCGGCTGTGCCCGCTCGACGGCGACACCGTCAGCGCCCACCTGCCGCTGGAGGCGGCCCGCGACCACGCGCGGGACCTGTGGATGCACCGGCCGGTGGACGTGGCCCGGGCGGTGGGCGCGCGTGGCTGGCCTGTCCACGCCCGGGGCGCCGTCGACTTCCACCTCACCGATCCGCTCGCCGACTGGAACACCGGCGCCTGGCGGTTGGCTGTCGCCGACGGCGCCGCCGAGTTGACCCGGATCAGCGGCGAGGCGGACCTGCGGCTGGACGTGCGCGGTTTCGCGCTGCTCTACGCCGGGGCGGCCCGCGCCCGCTCGGTCGCGCAGGCCGGCCTGCTGGACTGTGCCGGTGACGCGGACCCGTCCGCCCTGGACCTGTTGGGCGCCGGCGGCCCGGCACAACTGCTCGACTACTTCTGACGGCCCGTGCGGCGTGCGCTCGGGCAAGGACCGTCCCCGGCGGGGACGGGTGGCCGTCCGCCTCGCCGCTAAGGTGTGCCGGTGCAAATCCTGGCTCGTGTCCGGTCTGGAGCGACGGTGCAGCGGCTGCTGTCCCATCCGCGCCTTCCGTTGGTGGCGGCTTGGGACGACGACCGTCCGGCGATCCGGATCTGGGAATACGGGGACGGACATCTGCGGGAGTGCGGAGCCCTCGGCGTGGGTTCGGCCGTCTACGCCGAGGACATCGGCTATGAACGGTTCGAGCGGACACCCTCCGCCGGCACCGCCGAGGCGTCGGTTGTCGACATGGACCAACTCGACCTCACCGACGGGACGCGGGTCTGGCAGTCGGGCGACCTGAACGCGGTCAGTGAAACCTCCGCGACCGACCCGTCCTGGCTGAAGATCCGGGCGGCCACGAACCGACTCACCTGAGCCCCTGTCGGTTCAGGCGACGCCCGCCAGTTCGTTGTTGGCCCGCTCGGTGATGAGCGAGAGGACGCGGGCGGCCGCGTCGGCCTCGGCGGGCGGGATGTCTCCGTACAGCCGGGCGGTGATGCCCTCGACGGCGTCGGCGATGTGGGCCTGGGTGGCGTGGCCGGCGTCGGTGAGCCGTACCTGCGGCTCGGCGGTGTCGTCGAGCCGCGCCAGGTCGGCGGCGACGAGGCCGGTGATCATCTCGTGCACGGCCGACTCGTCGACCTTGCGGGTGCTGGTGATGCGCTGCACGAGACGCGTGCGGGCGACGGGGCCGGCGGCGAGGGCGTTGAGGGTGAGGACCTGGCCGAAGTCGACGCCCAGGGGCGCGACGGCGCGTTCGAGCAGGGCCCGGGTGGCGAAGTGGGCCTGACCGATGACCTGACCGTTGAGAGTGGACACGATGCCTCCTTCAGAAACGTTGGCTACACCAACGTTGGTGGAACCAACGTAACACGGTTTGTGGGTCACGCCAACGATTACTGTTAGGCTGCCGCCATGGACGCCACCGCCCCGCAGTCACCCGCCGGGCTGCGGACCACCCCGAGCTGGCTGCTCAACCAGGCCGCCACCCACGCCGGACGACTCATCAGCGCCGGCTTCGCCGCGCACGACCTGCGCGGCTACCACTACCGGCTGCTCGCCGCACTGGCCGAGAGCGGACCCGCGAGCCAGGCCGACCTGGGACGTCGCTGCGCCATCGACCGCAGCGACGTCGTGGCCGCCGTCAACGACCTGACCGGTCGGGGACTCGTGGTACGCGCCCCCGACCCGGCCGACCGTCGCCGCAACGTCATCAGCCTCACCGAGGCCGGCGCCGACGAGGCCCACCGGATGGCCGACACCGTCGCCCGCGTGCAGGACGACCTGCTCGCACCCCTGTCGAGCGCCGAACGCGACCAGCTGACCCGCCTGCTCACCCGACTGCTCGAGCACCACAGCGGCCACTGACGCCGACACCGCCACGGCGGGCCCACCCCACCGGGGCAGACCCGCCGCGACCAGCGAAAACCCGACGCGCGCAGCGCTCAGCGGGCCTCGCGCAGCTCCGCGAGCCGGGCCTCGATCTCGGCCAGCTCCGCGCGCAGCTTCTCCGCCTGCTGCTCGGCCTCGGCCCGCTCGGTGCCGAGGATCTGCTCCACCGCCTCCTGCACACCGGGCACGTCGACAAGCGCCACCATCTTCAACGCCTCGGCCGGCTTCACCACGTACGGCTTCGCGAGGGCCTTGCTGCCCTGCTGCGCGGCGACGGTCCACTCGCCGTCGGCGTACGCCAGAGTGACCGTGAGACCGGCGGGGCTCTTCGGCTTGGCGGCCTTGACCACCCGCCGGGCCGGCGTCGCCTTCTCCGTCTGCTCCACCTTCGGCTCCTCCTGTCGCGGCGCGGGCACCCGCGGCGTGTCCAACACGAACTCCGGCGCGGCCACCGCCGCCGGCTCCGGCTCGGGCTCCGGTTTCGGCTCCGCCACCCGACGACCCGCGCCCTTGGGCGCCACCGCCAGGTCGGCGGGGGAGAACGGCAACTCGTCGCGGCCGAAACGCACCACCACGAACTCGTCGGACACCTCGGGATCGGTCAGCTCGACCACCTGGCCGACCTGACCGGCGATCTGCCCCGCCGACGCGGTGAACACCACCCGCGGCTTACGACCGGCCGCCAACGCCTCCCGGATGCTCTGCACCTCGTCAGTGGACAAACCCTGGCCGGCATCCATCACAACCCTCTTCCGTACACCTGTTTGATTGCTGTCTTGATACCAGTCGGCTGCGACAGCCGCCGCAAGGGGGTTCAGCCGCCCAGCGCCCGCAGCGCCCGGTCCGCGTGGTCGTTCATGCTGACCTCACTGTGGATCACCTCGATGACCCGCCGGTCGGCGCCGATGACGAACGTCATCCGCTTCGTGCTCAGCGGCCCCAGCGGCACCCGCCGCTTGACCCCGAACGCCTGCGCCACCGTCCCGTCGGCATCCGACAGCAACGGATAATCGAAACCGTGCAGCGTCGAGAACTCCGCCTGCTTCGCCACCGGATCACGGCTGATGCCCACCCGCGACGCGCCCAACGCCGTGAACTCCGCGCCCAGGTCCCGGAAGTGACAGCTCTCCGCCGTGCACCCCCGGGTCATCGCCGCCGGGTAGAAGAACAGCACCACCGGCCCGGTCGCCAGGAACTCCGACAGCCGCCGCGGCGTGCCCGTCTCATCCGGCAGCTCGAAGTCCTGCACCACATCGCCGACACCCACACCCGCCACCGCGCACCTCCGTTGTCCGATCGAACGCGCGGTGAGCGTAAGCGATCACACCCAGAGCGCCATCACCTCGTCGGCCACCGTCGCCGCCTGCGCCCACCCGGCCCGCGCCGCGCCGGCCCGCCGCGCCGGGTCCAGCACGTTGCGGCCGATCGCCGTACGCGCCGCCGCGTCCGGCGTCACCACCACCACCTGCGACCCGGCCGCCCGCAGCTCGGCCACCTGCGCCGCCAACCGTGGCATCGGCCCGAACGCCGCCGACGTCGGCGCGAGCACCAGCACCCGCCGCGCGCCCGCCGCCAGGTCCGCGTTCACCGACGAGCGCATCCCACCGTCGACGAAACGACGCGCCCCGATCGTCACCGGCGGCCACACCCCGGGCACCGCGCAGCTCGCACCCACCGCGTCCACCAACGACACCCCGTCGGCGCCGTCGAACACCACGAACTCACCCGACGCCGCGTCGACCGCTGTCACCAGCAGCCGCCGCGCCGGCCACTCCCGCGCCGGCAACCGCGCCTCGATCACCGCCCGCCGCGACGCCTCCGACGGGGTACGCGCCGCCACCGCCATCGCCCCGATACGCGCCCTCGACCGCACCGCGTCCCGCGTACGACCACCTGCCCACACCAGCCGCGCCACCGCCAGAAACCCCAGCCGCGCCGCCAGCTCACCCGTCGGCGGCGCCAACTGCTCCTCGTACAACCGCCGCAGCGGCACCCCGGAGCGCACCTGCGCGCCGACCACCGAACCCGCCGACGTGCCCACCACCAGATCGGCCTCGGTGAGGGCCGCACCCCGCTCGGCCAACCCGGCCAGCAGGCCCAACTCCCACGCCACCCCGGTCACCCCGCCACCGCCGAGCACCAACGCCCGCCGCATGTGACCCTCCTCTCGACGATCGACCCGCGCCGGTCACGGTAGCGTCGGCTCACCCCACCCGACAGCCCCGGAGGCATCGTGGCACCACCCGTCACCGTCATCACCGGCGGCGGTCGCGGCATCGGCGCGGCCACCGCCCGCCGACTCGCCGCCGCCGGGCACCACCTCGCCCTGTGCTACCGCCGCGACCACGCCGCCGCCGAGACCGTCCTGGCCGACCTGCACGCCGCCGGCGCGCAGGCCATCGCGGTACGCGCCGACACCACCGACCCCGACCAGGTCGCCGCCCTGTTCGACGCCGCCGCGCAACTCGGCCCGCTCACCGGGCTGGTCAACAACGCCGGCGTCACCAGCCCCATCGGCCCGTTCACCGAGCTGCGCGTCGACGACCTGCGCCGGGTCGTCGACATCAACCTCATCGGGTACGTCCTCAGCGCGCAACAGGCCGCCCGCCGCCTCACCGACGGCGGCGCCATCGTCAACGTGTCCTCGGCCGCCGCGACCCTCGGCAGCCCGGGGGAGTACGTGCACTACGCCGCCGTGAAGGCCGCCACCGACACCCTCACCGTGGGCCTGGCCAAGGAACTCGCCCCGCGCGGCATCCGGGTCAACGGCGTCGCCCCCGGCATCGTGCGCACCGACATCCACGCCGACTCCGGCGTACCCGACCGCGCCGACCGCGCCGCCGGCCGCATCCCATTGGGTCGCGCCGGCGAACCCGACGAGGTCGCCGCCGCCATCGCCTGGCTGCTCAGCCCGGACGCCTCCTACGCCACCGGCACCGTCCTGCGCGTCTCCGGCGGCCTGTGAGCCGGGGCGCGCGGCGCCCCGGCTCACACCTCAGTGAGTGAACAGCTTCGCCGCCGTGATCACCGTCTGCACGACCCCGTAGCCGAGCAGCACCGCCACCACCAGCCAGGAAATCCACAACCGGGCCTGCTGCCCGTGCCGACCGTCGTCACTCATCGCGTACCACTCCTCTCGACCGTCGTGTCGTCGTCCACGCCCTGCTCCGCCGCTGGTTCGTGGTAGCGCTGCGGCACCGGCCGCACCAGCAGGTTCGCCACGAAGCCCACCGCGAGGACACCCACCATCGTGAACAGCGCCGGCCGGTACGCCGCCGCCGTCAACGTGCCCGGCTTGCCCTGCGCGTCGAGGAACCCGTTCACGATCAGCGGCCCCGCGATCCCCGCCGCCGACCAGGCGGTCAGCAGCCGCCCGTGGATCGCACCCACCTGGTACGTCCCGAACAGGTCCCGCAGGTACGCCGGCACGGTCGCGAACCCGCCGCCGTAGAACGACAGGATCACGCACGCGAACAGCACGAACAGCGCCGTCGCCGTCTGCCCGAACACGGCCAGCAGCGCGTACAGCACCATGCCCACACCCAGGTACACCAGGTAGATCGGCTTGCGGCCGATCACGTCCGACGTCGACGACCAGACGAACCGGCCCGCCATGTTGAACAGCGACAGCAGACCCACGAACCCGCCGGCCGCCGCCACCGACACCGCCGACGTCCCGTTTTCCCGGAAGAAGTCCTGAATCATCGGGCTGGCCTGCTCCAGGATGCCGATCCCGGCCGTGACGTTGCAGAACAGCACCACCCACAGCAGCCAGAACGAGCGGGTCTTCACCGCGTTGGCCGCCGACACGTTCGCCGTGGTCACCAGCGGCTTCGCCGCCACCGCCGCCGGGTCGAAGCCGGCCGGACGCCACCCGTCGGCCGGCACCCGCACGTTCGCCACCCCGAACATCATGATCACGAAGTAGCCCAGGCCGAGCGTCACGAACAGCCACACCAGCGCGCTGCCCGACGCCGTCGAGCCCGCGTTGGACGGGTCGTAACCGGGGTCGTAGAACGACAGGAGCTGACGCGACAGGGGAGAGGCCACCATCGCGCCACCACCGAACCCCATGATCGCCAGACCGGTGGCCAGACCCGGCCGGTCCGGGAACCACTTGATCAGCGTCGAGACGGGGGAGATGTACCCGATGCCCAGACCGATGCCGCCGAGCAGGCCGTAGCCCAGGTACAGCAGCCACAGCTGCTTCGTGGCGATGCCCAGCGACCCGACCAGGAAGCCCGTCGCCCAGAAACAGGCCGAGACGAACATGGCCTTACGCGGCCCGTTCGCCTCCACCCACGTCCCGGCCACCGCCGCGGACAACCCCAGCATCACGATCGCGATGCTGAAGATCACCCCGATCGCGGTCTGACCGGTGTCGAAGTGGGCGATCAACGAGTTCTTGTAGACGCTTGTGGCGTAAACCTGGCCGATGCAGAGATGGATGGCCAACGCCGCCGGGGGAATGAGCCACCGGCTGTAGCCGGGCGGCGCGACGGTGTGCCGACGATCGAGTGCGGAAAGCATGCGCTGCTTCCTCTCCGAAGAGGACGTGAGACACCCCCACATGCCCACACCCCACGCCCGCGGCAAACCTCACCGTCGCCGGACGGTCCCTCCGGTGAGCTGAGCGGTCACTCAGCCCCTCCCTGCCGGCTACCCCAGGTCGGGCACGTGCCAGCCGCCGGCCAACGCGTCGGCCTCCGCCGGACCCCAACTACCCCTGTCGTACGGCCGCACCGGGGTCGCCAGATCCAGGATCGGCTCGACGATGCGCCACTCCTGCCGAATCGTCTCCGCCCGCGCGAACCGCAGATGCTGCCCGTCCATCGCATCGTCGAGCAACCGCTCGTACGCCTCCTGACGGCGACCCAGCGCCGCCCCGAAGTCCACCGACAGGTCGACCGGACGGCTCGCCACCTCCGCACCCGGGCTCTTCGCCTGAATCGACATCGTGATGCCGTCCCCACGACCCAGCCGGAACCGCAGCAGATTCGCCGGCGCCGCCGCCCCACCCGCGGCAGGGATCAACGCACGCTGCGGCTGCTTGAACTCGACCACCACCTCGGTCGCCGTCCCCGCCAGGGACTTGCCCGTCCGCAGATAGAACGGCACACCCGCCCACCGGGGAGAGTCGACAGTCAACCGGGTCGCCACGAACGTCTCCGTGTTCGAATCCGGCGCGACACCCGGCTCGTCGCGGTAGCCCGCGTACTGCCCCCGCACCGTCAACTCCGGCGACAACGCCTCGATCTGCCGCAGAACCGCGGCCTCCGCCTCACGAAACGCGTCCATGTCGTCACCCGCCGGCGCGTCCATCGCGATCAACGCGACCACCTGGAGAATGTGGTTCTGCAACACGTCACGGGTCGCGCCCACGGTGTCATAGAACCCGGCACGACCCTGCGTGCCAAAACCCTCGGCCAGAGTGACCTGCACGTTGTCGATGTGCTCGCTGTTCCACAACGGCTCGAACAGCCGATTGGCGAACCGGAACGCGTACAGACTCTCCACGGCCTCCTTGCCCAGGTAGTGGTCGATCCGGAACACCCGCGTCGGATCGAAGGCCCCCCGCAACGTCCGATCCAACTCCGCGGACGACGCCAGGTCACGCCCGAACGGCTTCTCCACGATCACCCGACCACGATCGGCCAGCCCGACCGCCGCCAGCCCCCGCACGACCGCACCGAACACCATCGGCGGGATCGCCAGATAGAAGACCGGACGCTCGGCGTCGCGCAGACGCTCCGCCAGCCGCTCGTACGTCACCGGGTCCGCGTAGTCGCCCGAGATCATCGACAGGTTGCCCGCCAGGGCGTCGAACGCCTCGTCGTCCACCTCGTCACTCGCCTCGGCCACCGACTTGCGGGCGGTCGCAATCAACTGCTGATCGTCCCAGGGGGAGCGGGCCACCCCGATCACCGGGACGTCGAGCCGACCACGTCGGGTCAACTCGTACAGCGCCGGAAACAGCTTCTTCGAAACGAGATCACCTGTCACGCCGAACAGCACTACCGCGTCTGAGCGCACGTGCATGGCACTTCCATCCGATCATGTGGAAACCTGATCTTCCGAACGGACAACCGCGAGCCCACAGGAGGAATTCCCCGGCAACGACACACGTGAGGTCGGCGACAGCGACGGCGCACACCCTGAGAAGTCCACCGATCAGAGTGTGACGCGGGCGACACCCAACCCTGATCGACGAATCTCGATCATCCTAAGGCCCGCCAACCCCGACGCTCCACCCCCTCCCGCGTATCCGCCACGACCGAAGACGGGCAGCAACGCTCCGCGCGACAGGGGAGGACCCCCGAATGAACCTGGCAGTCGACCGATCCGCCGCAGCCGGCCCCGAGGTGGTGTGCCTGCCGATGTTCGGCATGACCCGCACCGCCACGGCCACCGCCTTCAGCCCCGCCCTCGCCGGCGCCGACCTGCGCGAGACATACCTGGACCTGCCCGGCCACGGCGACAGCCCCGCCACCTGCCCACCCACCTCCCAGGCCCTGCTGGACACCGTCTGCGCATGGCTCGACCACCACGTCGACGCACCGGTCCTGATCGCCGGCGCCTCCTACGGCGCCTACCTCGCCGCCGGCATCGCCCGCCAACGCCCCGACCTGGTCCGCGGCCTGCTCCTCGTCTGCCCCGGAATCACCATCGCACCGGCCAGCCGCACCCTGCCCGACCACCGCCCACCCCCGGGACCCGCCGGCTGGCTCGACAACGCCCCCACCGAACTGCGCACCCACCTCGACACCGCGCTCGGCCACCGCACCCCGACCGTCGTCGCCACCGTCCTCGCCGCCCTGCACGCCGGCGGCCCCGGCGACGACACCTTCCAACAGGCACTGCGCACCGACCCCGGGTACGCGCTTCCCGACGAGGCCACCGACACCCCCTACGACGGCCCCGTCAGCGTCCTCACCGGCCGCCAGGACGGCATCGTCGGCTACACCGACCAGTTCCACGCCATGCGCCGCTACCCCCGAGGCACCTTCACCACGATCGACGCCGCCGGGCACTACCTGCCCTTCGAACAACCAGCACTGCTGCGCGCGCTCACCCAGGACTGGCTACGCCGGACGCTGACCTCGCCCATGCCACGGCACACGACGGCGCAGCTCCTGCGCGACAATGGCCGGCATGGCTGACCTGAGCGACACGAAAGCCGCGCTGCACTACTACCTGCGGCGGACGCGCGACGACCTCATCTGGAAGCTCGACGGTCTGAGCGAACGCGAGGCCAGAACACCCCGCACCGTGACCGGCAACAACCTGCTCGGCATCGTCAAACACTGCCTCAACGTCGAAGCCGGCTATTTCGGGCCCACCTTCGGCCGCCAGTTCCCGACGCCCGAGGAACTCGTTCCCCTGCAGGCGTTCGACGATGACCCGCAGGCCGACTGGTACGCGCGCGAGGACGAGACGAAGGACGGCCTGATCGACCTGTACCGCCGGGTCGCGCAGTTCGCGGACGAGACGATCGACCAGCTGCCGCTCGACGCGCCCGGGCAGGTGCCCTGGTGGCGGCCAGGGCACCAGGACGTGACCCTGGACCGGATCATCATGCACGTGACCGGCGACCTCGCCCGGCACGCCGGGCAGGCGGACATCATGCGCGAGCAGCACGACGGCGGAATCGGCTGGCACCAGGACGGCACCAGCATCCCCGACGGGTACGACTGGCCGGCCTACGTCAGCAAACTGCGAAAGCTGGCCGACCACTTCGAGTGACCGACCGCGCACGGCGCCCCCGCACAGGCGATCATGGCCGATCCGGGCTGGGGGAGAGGCGACGCGGAAACGGGCAGTGCCCGGCCGACGAGAACCCTCGCCGACCGGGCACTCTCGCGGCTGCGGTCAGCTGCCGGCACCCAGGTTCTTCAACCCCTGCAGCATCTCGGCGAAGTCGCTGGTCTCCGCCGCCGGCGGCGTCTCGATGGTCACCGCCTTGCCGTAGTCGGTGTAGTCGACCACCATGTCGCCCATCGCGCCCATGACGGTGCCCGCACGGCGCGGCCGGTACTGCTCGTCGACCCAGAGGTCGACCTCGATCTCCTTGACGCCCGCCGTGGCGAACTGCTTCTCGACGCCGGCCCGCAGCTTGGCGTCCACCTGAGCCAGTTGCGTCGCCACCGGAGTGGTGACGGTGTAGTGGACGGTACGCGCCCCGTTCACCGTCTCCGCACCGATGACCGTCACGCCCTCGGCGGCGAGCAGCGTCTTGACCTGCTTGGTCGGGTCGATGTCCTCGAACTGCTTGCTGAAGTCCATCCCCGCCTGCTGGCCGATGCTGGTCATGTCCATCTTCATCCAGCGCTTGCCGCCCATGCTCGCGCGGTCCTTCGTCGGCACCTCGACGTAGATCACGGTGCCGATCAACCGGATGGTCGTCGTGTCGCCGTCCGGGTCCGCCGTCGTCATCTCGGCCTTGACCGGGTCACCCAGGTCCATGACACCCTGCATGGAGATCTTCTCGCCGCCGACCGTGCCCGTCATCGTCATCGTCACCGAATCGCTCTTGTCGGTGACGTCCATCGTCTTCTGCAGCGATCCCTTGAGGTCGCTGGCGAGCAGCTCAAGGACGCTGGGCTGCTTCGGCGCCTCGGACGAGCCGGACGCCACGCCGCAGGCTGAGTGCGGTGATCGCCGAGAGCGTCACCACCGCGGTCTTCTTCCACAGTGACACGTGTGCTTCTTTCCCCGAAGGATGCTGGGAATCTCCCCAGTAGATCGACGACACGCTAGCCCACCCGGTCGACTCCCGGGTGCCGCCCAGGGACCTTCGATAATGCACATTATGTAAAGTAAGCCGATTCGGGGGCCCCCTCGACAGCGGGCAGTCGCGGGTCATGCCCGGCACGACACGTGCCTCTCGATCAGCGCGACTCGTTGCGACACCGGTCCGGCCGGCACGTGGACCAGGTGGTGCCCGTACGCCTCGTACACCTGCTCGTACACGCGGGCGAAGGCCAGCGCATCGGCGTGCGGCGATGGTGGCGTCTATCTGGCGGCGGCTCTGCAGGGCGATCACGGCGTCGGCGAAGTCGGGTTCGTGCCACGGCTCGGCGCACCCCTGCGCCTGGCGCTCGGCGATGATGTCGGTGGCGGCCTCTCGGACCGTGACGTGTCCCCTGTGGCGGAGTGCCTCCAGCAGGGTCGTCTTGCCGGCGCCGGGTGCTCCGGTCAGGACATACCGCGGTGGTTCGCGCATGTTCTCGCTCCTCTCCCCCCGCTTCCCGGGAACGTGAAAATGCTGCATAATATCCCTTATGCATGACAAAAAGGACGAATCGCTCGGGGTGCTGATCGAGGAGTTCCTGACCGCCCGCGCGACCCGCAAGCCCTCCCCCCACACCCTGGCGGCCTACCGGCGAGACCTGTACACGGTGGCCGCCCTGGTCGCCGAGGGTGACACCACTCCCCTCCCCCTGGACGCGCTGTCGATCACCGACCTCTCCCCCCGCGTCATGCGGGCGGCGTTCGCCCGGTTCGCCGCGCCCCGGGCGCCCGCGTCGGTGCACCGGGCCTGGTCCACCTGGAACAGTTTCTTCACGTTCCTGGTCGCCGATCAGGTGGTGGCGGGCAATCCGATGCCGGCGGTGGGCCGTCCCCGGGCGCTACTCCCCCAGCCGAAACCGCTGCGGGGCGCGGACACCCCCGAGGTGCTGCTCGCGTCGGTCGCCCGCGACGACGGACGGCAGCGCGACCCGTGGCCGGAGCGGGACGTGGCGGTGCTGGCGGTGGCGCTGTGCGCGGGGCTGCGCCTGTCGGAGCTGCTGGCGCTGCGGGTCGGCTCGTTGGCGGGTCGGCCGGGTGAGCGGCGGATCGAGGTGGTCGGCAAGGGCGGGCGGCCACGGGTGGTGCCGATCGAGGCGGACCTGGATCGGGTGCTGCGGGACTACCTGGACAGTCGCGGGCGCCGTTTCGGGTCGCGGTCGGTACGTCCCGACTCGGCGTTGCTGGTGGACCGGCACGGTGAGCCGCTGCGCCGCGGTGGTCTGCAGTATCTGGTGGAGTCGTGTTATCGGCGGGCGGGCATCGGTGACCGGGTGCCGCGCGGGGCGCGGCTGCACGCGTTGCGGCACACGTTCGCGACCCGGTTGGCGGAGGACGGGGCGAGCGCGGCGGAGATCATGCGGTTGCTGGGGCACGCGTCGTTGGCGTCGTCGCAGACGTACATCGAGGTGACGGCCGGGCAGCAGCGTGACGCGGTGCGGGCCAACCGCACCAATCGCGCGTTGGCTGCTCTGGTCGGGTTGGACCAGGACTGAGCGGGGTCAGTGTGCGCGGTGGCCGGTGCCGTCGGCGGTGACGGGAAGGGGGCCGAGGACGGCGTTGATGATGTGGATGCGGGCGTTGGTGGCCTGGTAGTCGGCGCAGACGGTGTCGGCGCGGTCGGCGAGGCGGGTGGTGGCTCCGGTACGGGTGACGGTGATGGTGGCGCCGTCGATTGTGGTGGTCGAGCCGGCGGTGGCGAGGTCGCCGATCGGGTGGGCTCCGGTGCTGAGGTGGGCCTTGAGCAGGGTGCGGAGCTGGTCGGTGTGGTGGGTCATGAGGTCGTCCCAGTTGTCCTCGGAGAACGTGGCGGCGAAGGCGTCGTCGGTGGGTGCGAGGACGGTGACGGCGGTGCCGGCGGGGAGGTCGGTGAGGACGCCGCTGGTGCGCAGAGCCGCTTCGAACGTGGTGAGGGTGGGGATCCAGCGCAGTGCCTCATCGACGGGTTGACCGGCGAGGAAGGTCGGGTTGCCGGGGTCGGTGCCGGTGGGCAGGGCGGCGCAGAGGGGTCCGGTGACCTGGGGTGTGGTGGCGGCTGACGCGTCCTGGGCGCGAGGTGTGGCGGTGGTGCCGGTGCAGGCGGCGAGCAGCAGCAGTGTCGGTGCGAGGAGGAGGAGCCTTCGCGGTCGGGGGTGTCGCGCTGCGGTGGCGGGGTGCGACACGACGGCCTCCACGGGTTCGGGGTGGACCGGCGGCGCGGGCGTGGGGCCCGCGCCGCCGGTGCGGTCAGTTGGCGTTCAGAGTGCCGCGCACTGGGTGGTGCGGGGGCCGTGCACGGTGTTGGCGATGCCGAGGTTGGTCGGCGTGGGGTTGTTGCCGGTGCAGGTGAGAGGGCCGCGGATGGTGGAGCCGCCCAGCAGTGGGATGTCGGTGCCGGTGGTGTTGCCGGTCAGGCTGACCGGGCCGGCGACGGTGACGTCGATGATGGAGACCGCGTCGGTGGTGTTGGCGATCTGGACGGGGCCGTTGACGGTGCTGTCGGCGAGCAGGACGCCGGCGGCGCCGCTGGCGGTGACCGGGCCGCTGATGGTGGTGCCGGTGGTGACGAGTGCCGCGCCGGCGCGGACGGTGACCGGCCCGTTGACGGTGGCGTTGGCGGCGCAGGTGAAGCCGGTGACGACCAGGGGTCCGTTGCGTCGGCCGGTGAGGGTCGGGTAGACGCGTTCGCCGTCGGTCAGCTTCTCCACGCCCAACGGGTCGAGCAGCAGTGGGATGAGGCCGCGTTCGGGTTGGTTGAGGGGGACGTACCAGCCGTCGGTGGTCTTGATGACCTTCCAGCCGTGGGCGGCGATGCGCTGGGCGACGGTGGTGCCGACGCCGCCGGGTCCGTCGGTGCGCGGGCCGTTGTACTGGGCGTCGGTGAGCTTGTAGGCGCACGGCGCGTTGTCGAGGATCAGGTTGGCCGGGGGCGCGTCCAGGGGCGGCGGGCTGTCGCCCGGGTGGGGTGCGGGGTGGGCGGGGATGGGGCGGGAGCCGCGGAAGACGAGGCGGCCGGTGTTGGCGGCCTGGATCTCGATGGCCTCGGCGCGGGAGGTGAGGATGTCGCCGCGGTCGGTGCGGTGGTAGTCGAGGAACTGCTGGAACGTCCAGAGGGCGGAGTAGGTCTTGCGGCGCCGGTTGTTGGCGGTGTTGCCCTCGTCGGGTCGGGTCTGGCCGCCGGAGCTGCGCAGTTCCAGCAGGGAGTTGGTGACGTTCTTGAGGCCGAGGGTGTTGCGCAGGATGGTTTCCTCGCTGAGGCCGACGTTGCCGCCGCCTTCGCAGCCGTAGGGGCAGGGCCACCAGCCGGCTTCGGCGCCCTTGGCGTACATGTGGCCTTCGATCATGTCCTGGGACTGGTCGAAGATGGGCTGGGCGACGTTCTGGTGCCGGGGCGGCAGCATGGGCAGGTCGCCGGCGCGGGAGTTGCCGAACTCGTGGCCGTCGTAGCCGGCGACGGGTCGGTAGTCGCGGACCATCGTGATGTACGCGGTGGTTTCGGGTTGGCGGATCAGGGAGTAGTCGCGGTTGAGGTCCTGGCCGGTGGAGTTGCCGCGGGTGTTGGCGGCGCGGCCGTCTCCGTTGATGGTGGGGACGATCAGGACGGTGGTGTGGCTGAGCAGGTCGGTGATGCGGGGGTCGGTGCTGAAGGCGAGTTGTCGGGCCATGATGAGGCAGGCTTCGCGGTCGCCGGGTTCGTTGCCGTGCACGTTGCAGTTGATGGCCACGGGTGCGGTGGCGGCGACGGCTGCGGGGGTGGCGGCCGGGGTGGGGTGTCCGATGACCAGCATGTTGATGGGCCGGTTCTGGACGGTGCGGCCGAGTTCGACGACGCGTACCCGGTCGCTGAGGGCGTCGATGGCGGCGGTGTAGGCGTACTCGTCGGTGTCGCTGGTGTACTGCGCGGCGTGGGTGGTCTCCCACTGGGTGCGCAGTTGTTGGCCGGGGGTGTCGGGGTTGCCCCAGGGTGCGGTGGTGGTGGCGGTGACGGGGTCGGAGTAGGGCTGTTCGGTGGTGCCGGTGCGGGCGCGGACGCGCCACTGGAAGCTGTCGCCGGGGTTGAATCCGGAGTCGGCGAAGGTGGGTGCCTGCTGGTTGATCTGGCGGTTGGGGCGCCAGACGCCGACGATTGTCGGTGCGCCGGTGGGGGTGCCGTTGGTGTCGATGGCGGTGCGTTCGATCTGGTAGTCCGTGGCGCCGTCGACGGGCGTCCAGGCGAGGGTGGCGTACCCGTCGGCCTGGCGGACGGTGAGGTCGGCGACCTGGTTCGGTTGTGCGGCGCTCTGGGCGTTGGCGGGGGTGGGTGCGGTGGTGAGGGTGAGAGCGATGAGGGTTGCTGCGGCGACGAGGGTGGATCGCTGGCGTCTCATGTGGCCTCCGACTGTTTGATCGTGGCGCGACCCGCCCAGCATGATCGTCGGAGTTCGTCGATGCAATGATCTTGAGGCAATCTTGCGGCTCGGCGCTGGCTGCGTGGAGGTCGGGGTCGGTCGTCAGCCGAGGTCGACCAGCAGGGGGCGGTGGTCGGAGATGGTGGACGGTGGTGCGGTGACGGCCCGTACGGGTGGGAGCTGGTTGAGGGCGTGCCGGTCGGCGAGGACGTGGTCGAGTTGGACGCGGGGCTGCCCGGAGGGGTAGGTGGGGAGTCGGCCCAGGGGGCGCCAGCCGGAGATGAACCGGGCCGGGCCGGCGGGCAGGTTGAGGTCGCCGAGCAGGACGCGGGGGCCGGGTAGCGCGCGGAGGGCGCGCACGGTCTGGCGGAGTTGGCGGGCGTTCCAGCCGGGCACGAACGACAGGTGGGTCGCGGCGGCGGTGAGGGGGCCGTGTGGGGTGTCGAGGACGGCGGCGAGGACGACGCGGGGTTCGTCGTGCAGCAGGATGAGGCCGCCGCCGGGGCCGGGGACGTAGACCGGTGAGCGGACGGGGGCGGGCTTGAGTCGGGTGACGTGCCAGCTGCGTACGGGGTGGCGGCTGATGAGGCCGATGCCGTAGCAGGGTTCGCCGTGGCCGTCGTCGTCGTGGCGCAGGGGGCGGAACTGTTCGCCGGGGGTGCCGACGACTGCGGCGGCGAAGCGGTGGTGTGGCGCGTCGAGGGCTCGGGCGGCGATGGCGGTGAGGTCGAGGTTGCCGCTGCGGTGTTGGTCGCGGTCGACCTCCTGCAGGGCGAGGACGTCGGCGTCGAGGGCGCGGACGGCGGCGGCGAGTCGGTCGGGGTTGACGAGCCCGTCGGTGAGGGATCGTCCGTGCAGCAGGTTGAAGGTGGCCAGGCGCACTCCTGCACCCTACGTCCCCGTGGCAGGGTTGCCGTGTGGTGAAGGTGCTGCTGTGTTCGATGCTGGTGTTCGTGGCGGTTGGCATGTTGGGGGTGTGGTTGCGGCGTTCGCGGGGTCGTTGACGGGTGAGGCTGGCCACTTCGGGCGTCGGTGGGTCGGGTGGGGTGGGGAGAATTGCCGCCCGTGGACGCCGTATCGCTGAGTACGTTGCTGGTCGCCGCCGCGATGGCCGGGTGGGTGGACGCCGTGGTCGGCGGTGGTGGGCTGCTGTTGTTGCCGGCGTTGCTGGTGGCCGCGCCGGGGTTGCCGGTGGCCACCGCGTTGGGCACGAACAAGTTGGCGGCGATCTTCGGTACGGCGACGGCGGCGGCGACGTACGCGCGGCGGACGAAGCTCGACTGGCGGGTGGTGGGGCCGGCGGCGGGGTTGGCGGTGGTCAGCGCGGGGGTGGGTGCGGCGCTGGCCGGGGCGGTGCCGGCGTCGGCGTACCGGCCGGTGGTGTTGGTGGTGTTGGTGGCGGTGGCGGTGTTCGTGCTGCTGCGTCCCCGGCTGGGGGTGGTGGCGGTGCCGGCGCGGCGCACGCCGGCGCGGGTCGCGGTGGCGGTCGGCGTGGCCGGGTTGGGCATCGCCCTGTACGACGGGTTGATCGGTCCGGGTACGGGCACGTTCCTGGTGTTGGCGTTCACGGCGCTGATCGGTGCGGACTTCGTGCACGGGTCGGCGATGGCGAAGGTGGTCAACGCGGGCACGAACCTGGGTGCGTTGGTGGTGTTCGGGGTGACCGGGCACGTGTGGTGGTTGCTGGGCGCGGGGATGGCGGTGTGCAACATCGCGGGCGCGGTGCTGGGTGCGCGGATGGCGTTGCGCCGTGGTTCGGGTTTCGTGCGGGTGGTGCTGCTGGTGGTGGTGCTGGCGTTGGTCGCGAAGTTGGGTCACGACCAGTGGGTGGCCCGCTGACGGAGGCGGGTGGGCCCGCCCTAGGCGCGGCGGCTGGGTGAGTCGAAGCGGCCGGCGCGGATCTCGCGCAGGGCCCGGCGGCGGGTGTCGCCGCGCAGGGTGTCGACGTAGAGGGTGCCGCGCAGGTGGTCGGTTTCGTGTTGCAGGGCGCGGGCGAGGAAACCGGTGCCGCTGATGGTGAGCGGTTCGCCGTGCTGGTCGACGCCGTGGGCGGTGGCGTGCAGGGCCCGTACGGTCGGGAAGTACAGCCCGGGGATGGACAGGCAGCCTTCCTCGTCGTCCTGGAGTTCGTCGGACAGTTCCAGGGTGGGGTTGATGAGGTGGCCGCGGTGTCCGTCGGCGTCGTAGACGAACACCTGGGCGCTGACGCCGATCTGCGGTGCGGCGACGCCGGCGCGGCCGGGCTCGCCGAGCAGGGTGTCCATGAGGTCGGTGACCAGGGCGCGTAGCTCGGCGTCGAAGGTGGTGACCGGCTCGCATTCGGTGCGCAGGACGGGGTCGCCGATGATCCGGATGGGCCGCATGGTCATGCGGGTCAGCGTATCGCCGTCGGTGCTGGGGTCAGCGTCCGGCCAGGGTGGCGCGGATGGGGGTGGTCTTCGCGGCGGCTTCGGCGACCTCGGCGGCGGGGTCGCTGTCCCAGGTGATGCCGCCGCCGGCCCAGGTGTGCAGCAACTCCCCGTCGGCGGCGGCGGTGCGGATGGTCAGGCCGAGGTCGACGCGGCCGGGTGCGACCCAGCCCAGCGCGCCCATGCTGGCGCCGCGGCCGACGGGTTCGAGGCCGGCGATGTGGGTCAGGGCGGCGAGTTTCGGTGCGCCGGTGACGGAGCCGCCGGGGCAGGTGGCGCGCAGCAGGTCGGCGAGGCCGAGGCCGTCGGCGGCGGCTGCCCGTACGGTCGACTCGGCCTGCCACAGGTCGCACCAGCGGCGCACGGTGAACAGGTCGTCGACGGTGACGGTGCCGGTGCGGGCGATGCGGGCGAGGTCGTTGCGTTCCAGGTCGACGATCATGATGTGTTCGGCGCGTTCCTTGGCGCTGGTGAGCAGTTCGGCGCGGCCGGCGGCGGTGGCGGGGCGGGTGCCCTTGATGGGTCGGGTGATCAGGTGCCCGTCGCGGACCTCGATGAGGGTTTCCGGGGAGGCGCAGCCGATGGCCCAGTCGTCGCCGGTGAGGACGCCGCCGTAGCGGGCGCCGGGCAGCGCGCCGAGGCGGAGCAGGGCGGGCAGCGGGTCGCCGGTGTAGGGGGCGGCGGCGTGGCCGACGAGGTTGGCCTGGTAGACGTCGCCGCGGCCGATGGCGGCGCGGATGGCGTCGACGGCGGCGGCGTGCTGCTCGGGTGTCCAGCTGTCGGTCCAGTCGCCGAGCCACCAGGGTGCCGCCGCGCGGGCGGGGGCGCGTCGGGTGGGGCCGTGGTCGTAGACGACGACGGCGAGGTCGGGCAGGGCCGGGGCGGGTTCGGGCGCCGCGGTGGGGGCGCCGGCCAGGTGTGCTCCGGCGGCGGCGGACAGGTAGAGCGCGGCGCCGCAGGCCCCGGTGTCGTGGTGGGTGGGGGTGGGTCGGGTGAGGTCGCGCAGGTTCAGGCCGTGCGCGGCGAGGAACTCCTCGGCGAGGACGGCGGGGTCGCCGCCGTCGGTGCGGCGCCAGTGCAGGCGGGCGCGTTCAGCGAGCGTGTCGCGACACGCGGTGGGCGCGGCCGGCACATCGACCAGCACCTGTGGGAGCGTTTCCACGCCGTATGGTCCGACCTTCCTCATCCGTTCAGTGGATTTCCCGTACGCCAGGCCGGCACCTGCTCGATGCTGGACACTTTCGCTTGGTACTGTGCGTCACTGGTCATGTGAACCATGACACAGTGCCCCCACAGTCCGGAGAACCCGATGTGCCAGCACCAACCGACCTGCCCCTTAGCTGAAGCCACCGACCGGGAAGCCGCCCGGGTCCTCGCCTGCTTCCCTGAGCAGGGCTGGAGCCTGCTCTGCAACGGTGTCATCGTTTTCGAGGACACCGGCGAGCTGCTCCCCGACGGCAGCAGCATCGCACCGCACCGCGGTCCCGCCCGCCACGCTCTCGTGGCCTGAACGACCACCCAGCGTAACCACACCGCCGCCGTCGACCCAGGCTAGTCCCCCGGTACGGGACGTCTCCGCCCAGGTCGCGGCGCAGCCGGGGCGGCCAGAACCGTTCGCCCCGGCCCGCCGACGTCAGTCCTCGAACGCCTCCGGCGACGGGCACGAGCAGACCAGGTTCCGGTCGCCGTAGGCGCCGTCGATGCGCCGCACCGGCGGCCAGTACTTCCCCGCCCGGTCGGTCCCGCCCGGGTACGCGCCCACCGACCGCGGGTACGGGTGCGGCCACTCGTCGCCGCTGACCATCGCCGCGGTGTGCGGCGCGTTCGCCAGGGGGTTGTCCCCCGCCGGCCACTGCCCCGAGGCGACCTGGTCGATCTCCGCCCGGATCGCGATCATCGCGTCGCAGAACCGGTCCAGCTCGGCCAGGTCCTCGCTCTCGGTCGGCTCCACCATCAGCGTCCCGGCGACGGGGAACGACATCGTCGGCGCGTGGAAGCCGTAGTCGATCAGCCGCTTCGCCACGTCGTCGACGCTCACGCCGGTGGCCTTCGTCAACGGCCGCAGGTCGAGGATGCACTCGTGCGCCACCAGGCCCTTGTTGCCGGCGTACAGCACGCCGAAGTGCCCGCGCAGCCGCGCCGCCACGTAGTTCGCGGCGAGGACGGCCACGCCGGTCGCCCGGGTCAGGCCCTCGGCGCCCATCATCCGCAGGTACGCCCACGGGATCGGCAGGATCCCCGCCGACCCGTACTTCGCCGCCGAGATCGCCGGGGTGGCGTCGGCGTGCGCGCCGAGCGGGTCACCGGGCAGGAACGGCGCCAGGTGCGCGCGCACCGCCACCGGACCCACACCGGGGCCACCGCCGCCGTGCGGGATGCAGAACGTCTTGTGCAGGTTCAGGTGCGACACGTCCGCGCCGAACGTGCCCGGCTTGGCGAACCCGACGAGGGCGTTGAGGTTCGCCCCGTCGACGTACACCTGACCGCCGGCGTCGTGGACCTTCGCGCACAGCGACGCGATGCCCGTCTCGTACACGCCGTGCGTCGACGGGTACGTCACCATGGTCGCGGCGAGCGCGTCCCGGTGCTTGTCGATCTTCGCGTCCAGGTCGACGAGGTCGACATTGCCGTCGTCGTCGCAGGCCACCACGACCACCCGCATGCCGGCCATCACCGCGCTGGCCGCGTTCGTGCCGTGCGCCGACGACGGGATCAGGCACACGTCGCGGTGCGTTTCACCCCGCGACGCGTGGTAGGAGCGGATGGCCAGCAGGCCGGCCAGCTCACCCTGGGAGCCGGCGTTGGGCTGCACGCTGACCGCGTCGTAGCCGGTCACCTCGGCCAGCCACGACTCCAGCTGCCCGATCATCTCCCGGTACCCGGCGGTCTGGTCGTCCGGCGCGAACGGGTGGATGTGCGCGAACTCCGCCCAGCTGACCGGCTCCATCTCGGTGGTCGCGTTCAACTTCATCGTGCACGACCCGAGGGGGATCATGCCCCGGTCCAGGGCGTAGTCGAAGTCCGACAGCCGCCGCAGGTAGCGCAGCATCGCCGTCTCCGAGTGGTGGCTGCGGAACACCGGGTGGGTCAGGAAGTCCGAGGTCCGGGCCAGGTCGACCGGCAGGGCCGCGTCGGCGTCGCCGTCGAACGCGTCCACACCGAACGCCGCCCACACCGCGCGCAGGTGCGCGTCGGTGGTCGTCTCGTCGCAGGACATGCCCACCCGGTCGGCGTCGACCAGCCGCAGGTTCACCCCACGCTCGGCCGCCGCCGCGACGACAGACGCCGCGCCGCCCGGCACCCGCGCGGTGACGGTGTCGAAGAACGCGACGTCCGCGACGTCGACGCCGCCGGCGCGCAGCCCGGCCGCGAGCCGCGCCGCCATGGCGTGGGTACGCGCCGCGATGGCGCGCAGCCCGTCCGGGCCGTGGTAGACGGCGTACATGCCGGCCATCACGGCGAGCAGCACCTGCGCGGTGCAGATGTTGCTGGTCGCCTTCTCCCGCCGGATGTGCTGCTCGCGGGTCTGCAACGCCAGCCGGTACGCCGGGTTGCCGTCCGCGTCGCGGGACACCCCGACCAGGCGCCCCGGCAGCATCCGCTCCAGGCCCGAGCGGACCGCCAGGTAGCCGGCGTGCGGCCCACCGAAGCCCATGGGTACGCCGAAACGCTGGGTGGTGCCGGCGGCGATGTCCGCGCCGATCTCCCCCGGCGCGCGCAGCAGCGTCAACGCCAGCAGGTCCGCGGCGACGGTCACCAGGGCCCCGACCGCGTGGGCCGCCTCGACGAGCCGCGCGTGGTCCCGCACCGCCCCGGACGCGCCCGGGTACTGCAGGTGCAGGCCGAAGAACTCCGCCGGCAACTCGTCGCGCTCGACGTCGAGGACCCGCACGTCGATGCCGAGCGGCATCGCCCGGCTGGTGATCACCGCGATGGTCTGCGGCAGGGCGTCGGCGTCGACGACGTACACCCCGCTCTTGCTCTTGGACGCGCGCCGCGCCAGGGTCATGGCCTCCGCGGCGGCGGTGCCCTCGTCGAGCATGGAGGCGTTCGCGGTGGCCAGGCCGGTCAGGTCGGTGACCATCGTCTGGAAGTTCAGCAGCGCCTCGAGGCGGCCCTGGCTGATCTCCGGCTGGTACGGCGTGTACGCCGTGTACCAGGCCGGGTCCTCCAGGACGTTGCGGCGGATCACCGCCGGGGTGTGCGTGCCGTGGTAGCCCAGGCCGATCATGGAGACGGCGACGGTGTTGCGGGCCGCGAGGGCCCGCAGCTCGGCGATCGCCTCGGCCTCGGTGGCGGGATCGGGCAGGTCGAGGGTGCCGTGCCAGCGGATCACCTCGGGGATCGCGGCGTCCATCAGCTCATCGATCGAGTCGTGCCCGACGACCTCCAGCATCCGACGCTCATCGTCGGGGCCGGGACCGATGTGACGGGTGGCGAACTGCTCTACGGACATCAGGGGCGCTCCCGGGCGAGGTCGACGGATCGGCCTCCCCCTCTGTCGCGCCCGCACAGCGCTCCACAGTGCCTGCCCACGAGGTCCTTTTGCCTGAGAGGTTCCGGGGAGGATTTGCCCCTTCGGCGCCGCCCCTGCTGCTGTCGGGCGGTCTCTCCCACGTGGGTGGTACCGGCATGGTCAACGCTACCAGCGCCGGTGTTTCCGACAGATGTCCTACCCCTTGAACGTCACACGCCGGCCGGCGCGGCCAGCGGCGCGGCCCCGCCGACGACCCGGTCGGCCAGCACCGGCAGCAGCGCCCCCAACGGCGCGTCGACGCACACCGTGGCGTACCCGTCACCCCGGGTCGGCCCCTGGTTGACGATCGCGACCGGAATGCCGTGTTTCGCGGCGCGAATCACGAACCGGCGCCCCGACATGACCGTCAACGACGACCCGAGCACCACCACCGCCCGCGCCTGCTCCACCAGCGCGAAACACCGCGCCACCCGCTCGGGCGGCACCGTCTCGCCGAAGAACACCACGTCCGGTTTCAGCATCCCCGTCCCGCAGATCCCGCAGTCCACCGGCCGGAACCCGGCCGCCTGCTCGTCGGGGAGATCCACATCACCGTCCGGGTTGACGGCGGCGACGCGGGCCACGAAGTCCGGGTTGGCCTCGCGCAGCCGCCGGTCCACCTCCTCCCGGGAGGTCAGGTTGCCGCAGTCCAGGCAGACCACCTCGTCGAGACGGCCGTGCAACTCGACCACCCGGTCGCTGCCCGCGACGCCGTGCAACCCGTCGACGTTCTGCGTGATCACCGCGTCGACCAGGCCGGCGCGTTGCAGCCGCGCCACCGCCCGGTGCCCGGCGTTCGGCGCCGCCCGCGCGATCAACCGCCACCCCAGGTGGCTGCGCGCCCAGTACCGCCGCCGGGCGAGGGGATCCCGGGTGAACGCCTGGAAGGTCATCGGGGTGTGCCGGCGGGCCACCCCACTGGGCCCCCGATAGTCCGGGATACCCGACTCGGTGGACAGGCCCGCCCCGCTGAGCACCACCACCCCACCACCGGCCACCAGCGAGGTCAACGCCTCCAGGCTCTTCGTCACCCCTTCATGCTGCCTCAGCGCACCCGCCGACGCCGAACACCCGGCAATGCGGCACCCGCCGGCGCCGCACACCCGCGACGGCCAGTCCGTCGCCGTCTACACCGCGACGACGTCAGCGACGACGCAGGCGATGTTGTCCGGCGCCCCCGCGTCCCGCGCCGCGGCGACCAGGTCCCGCACCGCGTGTTCCGGATCGGCGGCCGCGCTCAGCGTCGAGAACAGGGCGGCCCGGTCGACGACCGCCCACAGTCCGTCGGAGCACAGCAGGTACCGGTCACCGGGCAGCGCCGCCCGCAGCGCCAGGTCGGCCTCGACCTGCTGACCGCCGCCCAGCGCGCGCACCAGCAGCGCCCGCTGGGGGTGCGCGCCCGCCTCGTCGCGGTCGAGGCGGCCCTGATCCACCTGGGCCTGCACCCACGTGTGGTCCTGCGTCAACAGGGACAGCTCACCGTCGCGCAGGAGGTACGCCCGGGTGTCACCGACGTGCACCAGCGCCAGGTGGGTGCCGCTGCGCAGCAGCGCGGTCAGCGTGGTGGCCGGCTGGTGGTCGTCGGTCGCCAATTCGCGTACGACCCGGTCGGCGTCGGTGACCGCCCCCGCCAGCGTCGTCAGCAGGTCGACGGCCGGCCCGTCGGTGAGATCCAACGCGGTGAGGGCGTCGACGGCGGCGGCGCTGGCGGCCCCGCCGCCGGGCCCTCGCACCCCGTCGGCGACGGCCAGCAACCGGTCACTGGCGTACGCGACGTCCTCGTTGGTGTTCCGCACGGTTCCGGTGTCACAACCGGCGGCGTAGCGGACGGCGACTGTGCGGTTCGTTCTCGACACGGTGGCGCTCCCTTCGGACAGGTGATCCACGAGGAGGCTGGCGAGCCGGGCGCGAGCCGCGGTGTCGACCGACACCTGCCGCCAGTACGCGGTGACCGCCTCCGCCGCCGCCGCGGGCTCCAGGTCGCACACGGCGCGGATCTGCGCCAGCGGCATGCCGATGCGACGCAACTGGGCCACCAGCCGGGCCAGCGGCACCTGCCGCGGGTCGTAGAGCCGGTATCCCGACTCGGGATCCACCGCGGCCGGCGCCAGCACCCCCACCCGTCCGTACAGGCGCAACGCCTTCGGCGTCAGTCCCGCCGCCCGGGCGAACGCCCCGATGGACAGCAACCCCACGTCGGCATCCTCCTCGCGCCGGTCACGGCGACCGGCACGCACCACCCTGGGGGTTGCCCACAGGTCAAGGTCAAGCCCGGCGACACCGCCGCCGGTAGGTTGGGCCCATGCGTGTTGTCATCGCCGGAGGCCACGGCAAGATCGCCCTGCTGCTCCAGCGGCACCTCGCCGGCCGCGGCGACACCGCCGTCGGCCTGATCCGCAACCCCGACCAGGCCGACGACCTGCGCGCCGCCGGCGCCACCGCGGTCGTCTGCGACCTCGAACACGCCGACGTCGACGAGGTCGCCGCGCACCTGCGCGACGCCGACGCGGTGGTCTTCGCCGCCGGCGCCGGCCCCGGCAGCGGCGCCGCCCGCAAGGACACCGTCGACCGGGCCGCCGCCGCGCTGCTCGCCGACGCCGCCACCCGCGCCGGCGTCCACCGCTACCTGCTGGTCTCCTCCATGGGCGTGGACAACCCACCCGCCGCCGGCACCGACGACGTGTGGGCCGCCTACCTACGCGCCAAACGAGCCGCCGAGGACGACCTGCGCGCCCGCGACCTGGCCTGGACGGTGCTGCGCCCCGGCCGGCTCACCGACGACGAACCCACCGGGCACGTCACCCTCACCCGACACGCCGGCCGAGGCGACATCAGCCGCGCCGACGTCGCCCTGGTCCTCGCCGCGCTCCTGGACGAACCCCGCACCGCCGGCACGACCCTGGAACTCGTCGGCGGAACGACACCGATCGCCGACGCCGTCCGCGCCGCCGCGAGATGACCCCCGGGCTGGGGTCGCGGTACGTGACCCCAACCCGGGCCGGTCAACGCTGGTGGTGACGCGGCAACGCCGCCTGCCCCACCACGCCACCCACGAAGGGCGCCCCCGGCGTCTCCTTCGCGATCCGGTCCATCGTGCGCGCCAACTGCTCACTGCCGTCGTCGAGATGCCGCGCCGCCGCCTGCATGTGCGACACCATCATCTCGCCGAAGATCCGCAACGCCTCCCGGGTCGCCACCGTGTCGTCGAAGCTCGGCCCGGCCGTATTGCGGTACTCCGCCACCGCCCGCTCGGCCTCCTGCTTCGCCTCCTCCGCCGCCGCCCGCATGTAACTCTCGTACTGCAACCGGGCGTACTCGGCGACCCGCCGCGCGTAGTCGTGCGCCTGCGCGATGATCTGCTCGGCCTCCCGCTGCGCCGCCGACAGCAGATTCACCTCCTTGGCCGCCGGCACCTTCACCGCCGCGCCCGTGCTCGGGATCACCCCGTGGCGGTGCAACTCCACCCGGTCGGTGAGCCGCTCGTTCTCCGCCCGCAGGTTCGCGATCTGCGTCGCCAACAGATCCAACTCGTCGGCGACCTGCACCCGGAACCGGTCCACGTCCGCGTTGTCGTAGCCACGCCGCGCGAACGGCGCCGTCCCGAACTCCCACCGCCGAACCCGGTCGGAGGTCATCCGCACCTGCACACCGCCGGACACCTGAATCCCGTCGTACCGGCTGATCGGGGTCGCGCTCACCTCTCACCCCCCTCACTCGACTGCTGGACCGCCGTACGCCACGCCGGGCCGTACCACTGCTTGCCCAGACCCTCGTGATGCACCTGACCCTCGTGGTAACCCGCCCGAGCCAACGTCTGCACCGCGTGCGACACCATCTCGTCCGACCCGCACACGTACACGTGCCGCGAACGCCAGTCACCATCGGCCAACGCCCGGTCCACCGCGTACACGAACTCACCCGGCCGGTTCGCGTCCGCGCCCACCACGTACGTCACCGTCAACCACGGACACGACGACGCCAACTTGTCGATCGCGTCGCTGTCGTAGAACTCGCTGCGCGACCGCGCACCCACGTACAGATCCACGCGACGACCCGAACCCTCCGCGGCGACCTGCTCCACCAGCGCCTTCACCGGCGCCCAGCCGGTGCCCGACGCCAGCAGCAACAGGTCACTGGAACCCGCCGCCCACAACGCCAGGTGCTCCCCCACCGGCGCGGCCAGATGCACGCGGTCCCCCACCGCCGAGCCGTACACCAGCCGCGACGACACCGCGCCACCCGGAGCGGCCCGCACATGCAACTCCAGCGTGCCGTCCGCGCGCGGCGCGTTCGCCGGCGAGTAGTACCGCCACGACCGCACCGACGGATGCGACACCCCGATCGACTGACCCGGCGTGAACGGCAACAGGTACTGCGGACGCACCGTCAACACCGCCACGTCGAACGCCCGCCGCTCATGGGACACGATCTCCGCCACCCACCACGGCGGGTTCACCGCCTCCGCGGCCTGCGCCGCCTCCGTCATCACCTGCGCGATCAGCCCGTACGCCGCCGCCCAGTCCTGGGCCAGCTCATCGGTCCACTGCTCGGCGAGAAAATGCTGCAACGTCGCCAACAGCGCCTCACCGACCGCCGGATAGTGCTCCGCGCGGACCGCGAACTTACGGTGATCCGCGCCGAGGTCCTGCAGGAAACCCACCAGCCGATCGACCTGATCCACGTGGGACACGATGTGGCCCAGCGCGGTGACCAGGCGGTCCCGCTGCCCCGCCATGTTCGTGGGGAACATCTGCCGCGTCTCGGGATGCGCCAGAAACAACGTCGAATAGAAGTAGAGCGGCACCTCGTCGCCGTGCCCGGCGACGAGGGACCAACTCTGCTTGAGTCGGGCCGCGTCCACGCTCAGACGCCCGGACGCTCTCCGGTGGCCACCACCTGGTCCTGCACCTGCGCCAGCACCGCCCGCACGTCGTCCTGCACGTCGGCCGGAACACCCAACTCGGTCAGCGTCGCGATCAGGTACTCACCGACCTTGGCGTAGTGCGCCACCGGAATGCCCAACGGCTGGTGCGCCTCGGCCAACCCGCGACCGGTGTACTCGTTCGGGCCGCCCAGCACCACCGTCAACATCAACGCCAGGTGCCGACGCTGGCCCGCCATGTCCACAGTGGCGAAATAACCCGCCAACTCCGGATCGGCGAGCACCTTGTCGTAGAACAGCTCCACGGCCGCCTTCACCGAACCCGCTCCGCCGATGCGGTCGTAATTCGAGGCGGGAGCGGTCTCTTCCGTAACCGTCACGGTCGTTCCTTCCGGGGTGACAGGTCGCGCGCGCGGTGACGCGCAGGGGCAACGGCCACCGACGCCACACCGTCAAGCCGCTGCGGCACACCGGGGACCGTGACGGACCATAGCGTGCCCGCAACCTCCGGTCAGGGCCCCCCTATCGGTTTCCCGACAGTCGACGCACACGCATCGTCACCACAGTGGACCCCGAAGATCCACCCACGGCAACCAGAAGATCACCCACGGTATCCACTGTGGAAAACGTCACCCGGGGAAACCGTCACCCGGACGCCACGACCTGACCCGCAGTCACCAGACAGCCGTAGCCAAAAGAGTCACCCGTATCGCCGGACCGGGCACCAGCGGACGCGCAGCGCGACTCAGCCGGCCCGCCGCCGCGCCCGCCGCGCCGCCAACTCGTCACCCACCGGATCCGACGAGGGCCCCACCACCGGCTCCGCCGGGCCGCTCGCCGCCGGCTCCGCCGGCAGATGCGACAACGACCCCTGGATCTCCTTGAACGCCCCACCGATCGCGATCCCGAAGACGCCCTGCCCACCCTGCAACAGGTCGACCACCTCCTCCGGGGACCGACACTCGTACACCGTCGTCCCGTCGGAGATCAGCGTGATTCCCGCCAGATCCTCCACACCACGCGACCGCAACGCCTCGATCGCCTTGCGGATGTTCTGCAGGGACACCCCCGCGTCCAACAACCGCTTCACGACCTTCAACACCACCAGATCGCGGAACGAGTACAACCGCTGCGTCCCCGAACCCGACGCGTCCCGGACGCTCGGGACCACAAGCGTCGTGCGCGCCCAGTAATCCAACTGCCGATAACTGATGCCCACCGCGTGACACGCCGTCACACCTCGGTAGCCCACCGAGCCGTCACCCTCAGTCGCCACACCCGGCGACGACGCACCCGGCTCACCCAACTGTGTACCCGGATCAGGATCCTGCGGCTCGTGCATCCGGACAACCTCCCCGTCAGTGCGGCGACGCGTCGTTTCCGGGACGCGCACCCCTCGACACGGCAACCCTAACGCCACCTTCAGGGGTTACCACGGAGGAACCGACGCGACACGCCGCGCAGCCACCGAGAAAGATCACCAACCACACGCCGACGTCACCCACCGTGACACCAGCGCGGAACCGAGCCACTCAGCCCGCGAAATCCTCCGGACGCACCTGCTCCAGGAACTCGCGGAACTTCTCCACCTCGTCCTCCTGCTCGTCGGGGATAACGATCCCCGCCTCGCTGAGGACCTGCTCCGCACAACGAATCGGCGCACCGACCCGCAACGCCAACGCGATCGAATCGCTCGGCCGCGCCGACACCCGCACCCCATCGCCGATCAGGAGATCCGCGTAGAACACGTTCTCCTTCAGCTCGGTGATCTCCACCGCCTGCAACGGCGCCTGCAACGCCGCCAACACATCCCGCAAAAGATCATGCGTCAACGGACGGGCCGGCTTGACCCCCTGCTGCTCATAAGCGATAGCCGTGGCCTCGACCGCGCCGATCCAGATCGGCAGATAGCGGTCGCCCTCGACCTCCCTGAGCAGGACGATCGGCTGGTTGCTCGGCAGCTCCACCCGAACTCCGACCACGCTCAGCTCGCGCACCGCCGCCTCCGTGTCGTTGTCACCTACGCCGCACCGCGCCCTTCCCTGCACGGTACACGGACCGCAACACGGTCGTCCGATGCGCTACAGCACCACGCCCGCGCCAGAGAGGGGTTACCCCGGCAAGCCTACGGCACGCTTCGGAGAAGAGATCTTTCCGCTCCACCGCCGCCTGCCGGGCACCCTCACCGACCCAACGTCGACCGAAGCCCCACCCGCACCAACGCCGCGTGCAACTGCTCCGACAACGCCACCAACTCCCGCGCCGTCTCCGCCGCCCGCGCCCGCGCCGCCGGATCACTCTGCCGCGCCAACGGCGCCACCAACTGCGCGAACAACCCGACCTCACGATCGGCCGCGCTCCGGTAACCCCGCAGATGCCGCGGCTCCAACCCGTACGCCGCCAAACCCGCCACCGCCGACGCGATGATCAACGCATCCGCGTCGTACCACCCCGGCGGATCCGACACCAGCACACCGAGCCGCTCCAACTCCACAAGCGTCGACTCGTCGATCCCACTGCGAGCCACCAGCTCAGCCCGGCCGAGCCGCACCTGCGACGACTCGGCCGGCTCCGCCGACTCCCGACCCGGCACCGCACCATCGGGCCCCACCGCGACCAACGCCGGCCGCGACCGCTCCGGCTGCTCGCCAGACGAATCCCACTGGGCCAACTGCTCACGGATCACCCGCAACGGCAGGTACCGGTCCCGCTGCGCGGTCAGCACGAACCGCAACCGCGCCACATCGTCCCAGCTGTACTTCCGGTAACCCGCCGCCGTCCGCTGCGGCTCAACCAGCCCCTCGGCCTCAAGGAACCGCAGCTTCGAAATCGTCGTGTCCGGGAAATCCACCCGCAACTGCCCCAGCACCTCACCGATGCTCATCAGCGGCTGGGACCGGGCCGCCCCGGGTGGCGTGGAGGCCGCAGGCTCGTTCACCCCCGGCCGGCCTCCTCCTCCGGGCGCGGACCGGCGATGAACACCACCCGGAACTTACCGATCTGTACCTCGTCACCATTGCTCAACGTGGCCGCCTCGACCCGCTCACGATTCACGTACGTGCCGTTCAGGCTACCCACGTCCCGCACCGTGAACGTCCCACCATCACGGTGGAACTCCGCGTGCCGGCGCGACACCGTCACATCGTCGAGGAAGATGTCACTGTCCGGGTGCCGGCCACTGGTCGTCACATCGTGGTCCAACAGGAACCGGGCACCCGCATTCGGGCCGCGACGAACCACCAGCAGCGCCATACCCGGCGGCAACGAACCGGACATCCGGCTCGGCACCACATCGGTGTCCGGCCCTTCCAGCACTTCGTCGAGCGAGCCGAGATTGAGCGTCGAGGTGACGTCGAGTGGGGGGAACTCGTCGTCTGGGCGCGTCATGGGACCACCTCACGGATCTGTTCGGTCGGCGTCGGGTAATGGCGGGTCTGGCCGCCGGGCGCTCGTCCACCCGGCGGCTGGCTCCCCGTGCCCGGGAAGGCAATTCCACAACGCTCAACTAATGGATTCTTCTCGGTCGACTGGGCGAGCCTAGCCAGCGCCGAAATGCAGGGCAACCGGACGCGCGCAGACATCCCGCACACCGGATCAAGCACACTCAGCCTTCGGTGATCTTCTGGTACGCGCCCGCCGTCAGCAACCCGTCCGTCGCCGTCGGATCGTTCGGAGTGATCTCCACCAGCCAACCCGCACCGTACGGATCCGTGTTGATCAGCTCAGGGGTGTCACCCAGCGCGTCGTTGCGCGCCGCCACCGTGCCCGCGACCGGCGCGTAGATCTCCGACACACTCTTGGTCGACTCGATCTCACCCAGCGAGTCACCGGCCGCGACTACCGCACCCGCCTCCGGCAACTGCACGTACACGATGTCACCCAACGCGTCCTGCGCGAAGTGCGTAATGCCGACCCGCACCGAGCCGGTACCGTCACCCGCCACCCACTCATGCTCGGCGGTGTATCGCAGATCCTCGGGAATCACCAGACGCGTCCTCATCCATCGGTGCCCCGGACCACCCGGGCCCGGCGCGGCCGCGCCGGTCAGGAGACCGGACGGGCGTGTTCCTACTTGGTCGGCGCGTGCAGCGCCGAAACCTCGGCAACCTCACGCTCCCCAAACGCCACGTTACCGCCGTCACCCCGGACCGACGCGACCACCCCACCAGGAATGTTCAACGCCGTACGCATCGTCGCCGGATCACCGATCACCGTGATGGTGTACGGCCCCGTCAACCGACGCCCCTCCACCATCAACGACCCGTTGTCCCCATCCAGGAAGTACGTCGATGCGATCACCCGCACCGTCGCCCGGTCACCACCGGAGATCTGCATCGCCTCCGCGCCCGCGCCCCGCAACTCCTGCACCGCGTCCAACACCCGGTCCGCCGTGATCGGCTTGACCCCGTTGCTGGAGAACTGCACCGTCAACCCCGGACCCACCGCCGGCAACGTGCCCGCCAGAATCCCCAGCTCGTCCGCCCGACGAGTCGCCTCGTCCAACGCCGCCTGCCGACCCTGCGCACCCGAGGCCAACTGCCGCTGGCTCTCCTCCAACGCCCGAATGTCCTGCTGGAGACGGTTCTCGCGCGCATCCAGATCCGACAGGATCCGCACCAGATCCTCCTGACGCGTCGCCCCCAACGTCGGATCCGTCGACGTCGTCCGCAACTGCACGACAAGCGTGAACCCCAGCAACGCCAACAACGCCGCGATCATCACCCCGGCCGCGCTGAACCGCGACCGACCCGCCGCCACCGCAGGGGCCGACTCCACCACCGGCTCGTCCACCGGCTCACCTGCCCGCGCCACCGCGCTCAGGTCCACCGTCGCGCCGTCATCGACCGGGGCCACCCCGGGCTCCGCATCCGGAGACTCCGGCTCCTTCGTCGGACCGTGCGGCGCCAACGGACTCAACTCGTCCGGATCCGGCGCGTCCGGCCGCGGATCCGGCTCACCCGCCGGCTCACCCGGCCGCCCCGGCACCGCCGGCTGCGGCCAGCCCGTCCCCGTCTCCGCCTGCTCGTCGCTCATCGCTGTCAAACCTACGCCCGGAACAGGTGCCGACGGATCGCCGCCACATTCCCGAAGATCCGCACACCCAGAACGACCACCACACCGGTGGACAACTGCCCGCCCACCCCCAACTGATCCCCCAGATACACGATCAGACCCGCCACCAGCACGTTCGAGATGAACGACACCACGAACTGCTTGTCGTCGAAGATGCGGTCCAACTTCGCCCGGACCCCACCGAACACCGCGTCCAACGCGGCGACCACCGCGATCGGCAGGTACGGCTGCAACGCCGCTGGCACCGTGGGATCAAGCCACACGCCCAGCACCACACCGGCGAGCAACGCCAGCACCGCGATCATCCGCCACCTCCGGAAGGACTAGCGGTCCCCGGCGAACCCGACGACCCAGGACTGCCGGACCGGACACCCGACCCCGAAGGGCTCGGACTGACCGACGGCTTGGCGTAGCGTAGCTGCGGCTCCGGAGCCGCCGGCAGGGTGAGGTCCTCCGCCTTGCGCACACCGAACGACAGGCCGGTCTTCTGCGCGACGTCCTGCATCACCGCCGCGCTGCGACTGTCCTCGAACTTGCGCCGCATCGACCCCGGCCCGATCGCCGACACCTCGTACGGCCCCGTCACCGGCCGGAAATCCACCAGGATCGCCTCGCCCGCCGTACGGATCGTCGACGTCGACGTCAACCGCTGCCCATTGATCGCGATCGCCTCGGCACCGGCGCTCCACAACGCGTTCGCCACACCCTGCAGATCGCTGTACAGCACCTGCGGCGGCCCCGCGCCCTTACCGGTCACCGCGTCCGCGTTGCCCGGGGCGTCCGCCAGGCGCACCACCACACCGTCACCCCGCACCCGGCCGAGCCCGGTGACCGCCTCCAGGTCCCGCAGACGTGCCGCGGTCGACCCGCTCAACGCCGCGTCCCGCTGCCGGCTGACCTCCTCCCGCAGCTGATCCGCGCGCGCCGACAACCGGTCGGTCTGGCTCTCCCGCTCCTTGATCTGCGCCACCAACCCGGAGCGGGCCTGAGCACGCCCCGGCTCGTCCGCCATCGTCTGGCGATACGCCACCGCGAACAGGAAACCCAGCACCACCACCACGACCAGGCTGACCGACCGCGCCGGCCAACCCCGGGACTCGTCCTGCGACGACGCCACCCGCTCGCGCGCGGCCGCCGCGTCCGCGTACCCCGGATCCAGGGGGTTGCGGAACAGCTCGGTGAGGAAGTCCGGGGCGTACACCCGATCCGGGCGGGGACGCTCCGGCGGCGTCGCGCTCACGCGGCCGCTCCCGGGTCGCGCGCCGCGCGCACCAGCCGCGACGCCTGCACCACGTACATGGCGCCGGCCACCCAGTAGAGCACCAGCCCCCACCAGGCCAGCCCCCAGCCGATCGCGGCCGTCGCCGTCGCCGCCTGACTCCACTCGGTGGCCAACAGCAGCACCGGGAACGCCGCGAGCAGCAGGAACGTGGCGGTCTTGCCCACGTAGTGCACCGGTGGCGGCCCGTACCCGTAGCGGCGCAACACCGCCAGTGAGCCGAGCAGCAACGCCTCCCGGGCCAGCAGCGCCGCCGTGAACTGCCACGGCACGATCTCCCGGGCGGTGAAGGCAAGCAGCGTGGCGAGGATGTAGAGCCGGTCGGCGAGGGGGTCGAGCAGCTCCCCGAGCCGGCTCACCTGACTCAGCCGGCGCGCGATCCAACCGTCGACCCAGTCGGTGGTGCCGCCGATAGCCAGCACCACCACCGCCGCCACGTCCGCGCGGGCCACCAGGAACAGGTAGAGGAACAGGGGTACGCCCAGCAGGCGCCCGAAGCTGATCAGGTTGGGCAGGGTGAGCACCTGGTCGCCGGGAGTCTGGTCACCGGTGTCCCGCGGATGCTCTGCCCGAGCCGGCCGACGCGACACCCGAACCTCCTCCACCGCACGCCCCGACGCCAGACCGAGATCGGGCGCGGCGGAGGTCGTACGCGCTGTCGGGCCGGCAACCGCCGGCTCCCCTGCGGCCCCGGGATGGGACCTCTGCCCTGATGCGGCCCGCGATCTCGATGATCACGGGCCGGCTGAGTGCGCTGCCACTATATCGGGCTTCCCCGCGCTCCTCGGCCGCCGCCGCGTGCTGTCGGTGCGGCTGTGCCGCACTGTGGCGTGGATCACCACGTGTAGAGCGTCCTAGGATACTAGTGGAAGGGGGACGGCGGTTCAGGCCGTCTGGACCGCTTGATCGGTCTGCTGCTCCGGCACCGTCTGCGTGGCCGCCCGACCGAAGGCGAGCAACGACAGCAACAGATCGTGCTGCATCCGGGGCGGCATCCGGTCCAACACGGCCTGCACCGCGCGCTGGCGCCGCTCCGCCAGCTCCCGCAGCAGGGTCAGGGCGGCGGCGGTCGGCACCAACCGCACCTCCCGCCGGTCGCGCGGGTCGGCCACCCGGCGCAACAGACCGGTCGCCTCCAGCCGGTCGCAGAGGCGGCTGGCCGAGGAGGGCACCACGTCCAGCAGCTCCGCGAGACCGTTGACGTTGGTCTCCCGTCGGCCGCTGATCAGCATCAGCACCCGCAGCTGGGTCGGTGGCACCTGATGCCGCGACGCCGCCGAGTCGAGCACGGCGATCAGCGTCTCGGCGGCCGCGTCGATCGCCGAGGCGAGATCCGCAGGTCGCTCCACCCGATGTCCCCTGCCGTCGTCACGCTGGTGCCCGCCCGGCGCGGCGGCGGCAACCCTCATCCGCCGTCCCGCTCACGCGGACCATGCCAGTCGAGGCAGACGACGACGGCGTCGTCGCGCAAATCGGAATCCGCGTGATAGGCGTGTAGTTCGCGCATCACCGTACCAACCGCCTCGGTCGCCGGCTGCAACCGTGTGGCCCGCAGGGATCGGGCCATCATCCGCTGCCCGTACGGCTCCCGCCCCGCCGGCTCGGCCGCCCACACGCCGTCGCTGACGACGAAGACACGGTCACCCGGCGCGAGCTGGAACTCCTGCAGCTCGTAGCGGGTCTCGGCGAACATGCCCAGCGGCAGTTGCTGCTCCAGCTCCACCGGCTCGACCGTCGCGCCACGCATCCGCAGCAGGTGCGGCGAACCGGCGTCGACCGCCCGCACCCGCCCGGTGCGGATGTCCAGCTCGAGCAGCAGCGTGGCCACGTACCGACGGCCACGGTGCTGGTAGTAGACCGTGTCCGAGGCCAGCTCCGCCTGCTCCACCAGGCCACCGCCGGAGCGGCGGGCGTTGCGCATCGCGTTCACGGTGACCGCCGTCAGCAGCGACGCGGCCAGGCCCGTGCCCTCGCCGTTGAGCACCGTCAGGGTCAGCCGGTCACCGTCCAGCGACCAGTCGAAGTGGTCGCCACCGACGGTGTACGCCGGTTCCAACTGCCCGGCCAGGTGAAAGGCGCGGTGCGCCACGCTACGACCGGGCAGCAGGTCCCACTGCATCTCGGCGGCCATGCTGAGCCGCTCCCGGCGACGGGCCCGCCGATAACGGTCGGTCTCCCGGTCCGCGGCCCGCATCGCCACCGCCAGGTCGCCGGCGATGTCGGTGGCGCGGCCGGTCATCGCCGGGCCCGGGACGGTCGGCAGTTCGATGAGCAGCACACCCAGCCGCTCCCCCCAGACCGTCAGGGGCAGGTAGAGCCGGCAGACTCCGTCGTCCAGCCCGTCGCGCACCGGCTGCTGGCTGGAGAAGCAGCGCTGCGCCACGGTGTGCTGGGCCAGGGCTCCGGCCGCCGGCAGGTCCGGATCCAGCACCGGCCAGAGCCCGCTGATCCGGTAGTCGGCGACGAACACGTCGGTGCGTAACGCGCCCAACGCCGACCGGATCGCCCGGTCCGCCGCTTCCGCCAACTGGTCGGGCGCGGCCTCGCGCAGCGCGCGCGACACCCCGTCCGGCGCGTCCACCATGGTTGGTCGTCCCTCCAGAAACTTGCTACAGGGCAAGCATCATACGGACGCCACCGGGCAGCCGGTCGTCGCGGGTCAGTCGGCGTCCCGTGTCGCCAGTACGCCGTGAAAGGCGTCCGGCACATCGGCGGGCGGGCCGGCGGGCCGCCACCGGTGGACCGGGACGATCCCGTCCGACGTCGGCGTCCACCGGCCCAGCAGTGGGGCGAAGGCCGCCGGGGGACGCATCCGGAATTCCGGACCCATCATCGCCAGCGCCTGCGGGTGAGCGGCCAGCTCCTCGGTGTCGAAGTCCACGGCCAGCAGGCTGCCCGGCGCCGCGGCGGCGAACAGCTCGTCGAGGGTGCGCGTGAGCGTGGCGTCGTCGAGGAACGCGGCGAGCCCGAGGAAGACCACCCCCACCGGCCGCCGCCCCCACCCGGGTACGAATCGATGCAGCTGGGCCGGGTCGATCGTGCCGATGTCGGTGGCGTCGCCGTAGCCGTAGCCCGCCCGGTCGCTGTCAGCGAGGATCCGCTGCCCCAGCCGGATGGTGACCGGGTCGACGTCGGTGTAGAGCACGGTGGCCTCGGCGGCGACCTCGTGCACGTTGCCCATCGTGGGCACCCCCGCGCCGAACACCAGGAACCCGTCCACGCCCTGCTCGACCATCGCCCGCACCGCCCGGCGCAGGAACGCCCGCAACTCCCGGAAGACCGGCGCGCACGGCCCGTACGCCTGCTCGAAGGCGGTCGCCGCGGCCACGTCGACGTCGAAGTGGTGTTTCCCGCCGAGCCAGAAGTCGATCATGCGAGCGGTGCTCGGCTCGTCCGGTTCATCCATCGACGACGCTCCTCCCCGTCCGGTCGCCGCCAGCGTACCGACCCGGGCCCGACCGGCGGTATCGCTCCGTCGCGCCGCCGCGCCCGCGATACTGGCTCGGCGGGAGGTGAGACGGGTGAACTCGGCGGACAGCGCGGCGGTGGTGGTCGGCGTGGACGGCTCGGAGCCGTCCCTGCGCGCGGTGCGCCTGGCCGCCGCCGAGGCCGTCCGCCGGCACCGGCCGCTGCGGGTGGTGCACGGGTTCATCTGGCCGGTGCTGCACGTGCCGGTCTCCCCCGCTCCCGACGCGCCGCCCGGCGCCGGACTGCGCCAGCGGGCCGAGGAGCTGGTCGCCGCCGCGGTGGCCGAGGCCGAGGCGACCGCGCCCGGGCTGACGGTCTCCGGCGAGATCATCGACGGCGAGGCGTCCGCGGTGCTGGTGGGTGAGTCCCCCACCGCCGCGCTCATCGTGCTCGGCGACCGGGGGCTGGGCGGCTTCTCCGCGCTTGTCGTCGGCTCGGTGGCGGTGCAGGTCTGCGCGTACGCCGACTGCCCGGTGCTCGTCGCCCGCGGCGACCAACGCCCCGACGAGCCGGTGCTGGTGGCGATGGACGGCTCGGCGGCGTCCCGGCTCGCCGCCGACTTCGCCGCCGAGACCGCGGTGGCGCGCGGCGTGCCGCTGCGCGCGGTGCACGCCTACCGGCACCCCGGCAGCAGCGGCCCCGGTGACATGCAACCCCTGGTGTACGACGAGGCGCAGTTGCACGCCGAGCAGGAGCGGATGCTCACCGGCTGGCTGGACGGGCTGACCGACCGCCACCCGGGGCTGCGGCTGACCTGGCGGGCGGCGCACGGCCGCGCCGGCGCGGTGCTCGCCGAGGCGTCCCGTTCGGCCCAACTGTTGGTCGTCGGGGGGCAGGGGCGCGGCGAGGTGACCGGCTTGCTGCTGGGGTCGGTGAGTCAGTCGGTGCTGCACCACGCCCGCTGCCCGGTCGCCGTGGTCCGCGGCCCCCGCTGACACCCTGGGGTTGGCCCCCCGCCAGACGGGTAGACGGCCGCGGTACGCCAACGGCGACGAAGGAGGCAGCAGATGCCAGGACCACGGCCGGGCAGCAACGCGTACGACAAGCAGCGGGCGCGGTTGCGCAACGCGATCGACGACTCCGGACGCCGGGTGCCCGACGGCAAGGCCAACCAGGTCGCGAACCGGATCCTGCAGGAGGATCGCGGCCAACGGGGCGTCGTACGCGGCGAGCGCACCTACGGCCCCAAGAGCGAGCGTGAACCAGGCGACCCGAAGTGAGGGGGGTCGACGTGGCCGACGGCGCCATCGCGGGCGCCGTCGGCAGCACCGCGCTGAACGTGGTCAGCTACCTGGACATGGCGCTGCGGGCACGGCCGGCGAGCGGCACCCCGGAGCAGACAGTCGACCGGCTGGCCGGCATCGCGCACGTGGATCTGGGATCGGGGCCCCGGGCGGCGAACCGCCGCTCGGGGCTCGGGCCCCTGATCGGCTACGGGCTGGGCATCGCCGCCGGCGTGGCGTTCGCGCTCTACGCCGGTGGTCGGCGCCAGCCACTGCCGATGGCCACCGGCGTGCTCGGCGCCGGCGTCATGGCGATGACCGACGGGTCCATCACCGCGCTGGGGATCAGCGATCCGCGCACCTGGCGGCGCTCCGACTGGATCTCCGACATCATCCCGCACCTGGCATACGGACTGACGGCCGCCGCCACCTGGAACAGGTTGCGGCGGCCGTCCGGTCACGGTCGTTAGGCGCGGGCGTCGCTGTCGTCCTCGGCGACCGGCTCACCCGCCGGGCCGTACGGCGACACCTGGCCCTTGGGCACCGGCCGACCGGCGTCTCCGCGCGACGTGCCGCGGTTGAGCGGATGCCCGGTCGGCTGGGGCCCCTTGCTGTCCTGACTCGTCGCTCCCTTGGCGTTGCGCCGGAACTCCTCCTGCTGCGGGTTGACCACGAGTGTCTCCCTCCGGGTACGGCAGGCGGCATCGACCGCCTCCACCGGCGGCATACCCGTCCGGCCGGGCGGCATTCCGGTCCCGCCCCGCGCCCGCAGGGCTAGCCGCGCCCAGGGTGGGTACCCACCCGGTGTGGGTGACGATCGAGCGGTGGTGCGGGTCCTATTGGACCGGCGCAGCCACACGTACGCCGAGGAGGCCGGTATCCGGCTCGCCGACCGCCCCGGTCCGCTGTACCAGCTGCTGGTGCTGGCCACCCTGCTGAGCACCCGGATCCGGGCGTGCGTGGCGGTCGACGCCGCGCGGGAGCTGTTCGCGGCCGGCTACCGCACGCCGCAGGCGATGGAGGCGGCGAGCTGGCAGCAGCGGGTCGACGCGCTGGGCCGCGGTCACTACCGCCGCTACGACGAGCGCACCGCCACCATGCTCGGCACTGGCGCCCGGCTGTGTCTGGACCGCTGGCACGGCGACCTGCGGCGCCTGCACCGGGACGCCCAGGGCGACCCGGCCGGGCTGCGCCGACGGCTCACCGAGTTCCCCGGCATCGGGCCCACCGGCGCGGACATCTACCTGCGCGAGGCCCAGACGGTCTGGTCCGACCTGCGCCCGTACGCCGACCGTCGGGCCCTCGCCGGCGCGAAGCGGCTGGGCCTGCCGGGCTCACCGGACCGGCTGGCCGGGCTGGTCGCCGAACCGGATTTCGGCCGGCTCGCCTCGGCGCTGGTCCGGGTGGCGCTCGGCGAGGAGTCCGCGGGCGAGGTCACCCGTGTCGCCGCCGGGTGAGGCGCTCACTTGACCGGCTTGTCTCCCTGGGGTCGGGTCAGGTGCCACACGCCGAGCGCGGCGAGCAGCGCCAGGACGATGACCCCGCCGGAGATGCCACGGCCCTCCTCGGGGCTGCGGCCCGCGCTGCCGAAGTAGATCACCGCGAGACCGGCGAGCACGGTGACGAACGTACGCAACCCTCGGTCCTTCACGTACCGCACGGTAGGCGAGGAGCATCCGCTAGGGGGTGTTTCGCGCGCGTTGTCCCTCTTCTGGGCGACGCGCTCAGCGCTCGGCGACGAACCCGCGCAGCCGCACCCGCCGCACCGCCCGGTCGGCGACCTCCACCACCTCGATGGTCAACCCGGGCAACCGCACCGTCTCGCCCGGCTCACCCGGCAGGTGACCCAACCGGGCCAGCACCAGCCCGGCCACCGTCGTGTACTCCCCCGACAGCGGGAAGCTCAGTCGCACCCCCAGATCGGGCAGGTCGTGCAGGGGGAAGTCACCGGGCACCAGCAGCGCCCCGTCCGGCTCCCGGGCCACGCCGCGCACGTCGCGGTCGGTCTCGTCGTACAACTCGCCGACGACCTCGGCCAGCAGGTCCTCCAGCGTGACGATGCCGTCGATGCCGCCGTGCTCGTCGACGACGAGGGCCAGTTGCTGGTGTTCCTGGCGCAACCGGCGCAACGCGTCGGCCACCGGCAGGGTCACCGGGAGCAGCAACGGCGACCGGACCCGCTCCCCCACCACCCCGGTGCCGGCCCGCACCAGATCGCGGATGTGCACCACGCCGACCACCTCGTCCAGACCGCCGGGGCCGGTCACCGGGGCGCGGGACCGGCCTGCGGCGGCCAGCAGGCGTACCCCCTCGTCGGCGGCCACGTCGGTCGGCAGCGTGGTCACCTCCCGGCGGGCCACCAGGATCTCCCGCAGCGTCCGACCGGCGATGTCGAACGCGCCGGTCAGGATCTCCCGCTGCTGCGCCGACAGGCCACGCTGACTGACCAGCATCTCCCGCAACTCCTCCTCGGTCATCTCCTCCCGACTGGCCCGGGGGTCCCCGCCGGCCAGCCGGACCACCATGTCGGTGGCCCGACTGAGCAGCCACACCGCCGGGCGGGACACCCGGGCGAGCAGGTCCAGCGGCCCGGCGCTGAGCAACGCCCACCGCTCGGTCCGCTGCATGGCCAGCCGCTTGGGCGCCAACTCGCCCAGCACCAACGTGACGAAGGTCAGCGCCACGGTCACCAGCAGCACCGAGGCCGGGCGGGCCGCCGCGCCGAGGAAGCCCAACGGGCCGACCAGCGGCTGGGCGAGCGACACCGCCGCGGCAGCCGAGGCGAGGAACCCGGCCAGGGTGATGCCGAGCTGGATGGTGGCCAGATAGCGGTTCGGGTCCCGCGAGAGCCGGACCAGCCGGTCACCGGCGCGGGTCCGCCGACCCAACCGGCGCAGCTGCCCCTCCCGCAGCGTCACCAGCGCCATCTCGCTGCCGGAGAGCGCGGCGTTGACCAGCACCAGCACGGCCACCAGCGCCAACTGCCCCAGCTGACCGCCCACCGCCCACCCCCGTTGACCGCCTGAGGTCACCTAACCGCAGCGCGCCCGGCTCCGGGCCCCGTTTCCGGCCGGCGGGGCGCTCAGTCGACCTCCAGGTCGTCCAGCGAGATGGAGTGGGTCATCAGCCACCGGGCCAGCGCCGACATGCCGAACAGCCAGAGCGGCACCGACTCGGTGGGGCCGTTGGTCGCGTAGATGGCGAACCGCAGATCCGGCGCGCGGTACGCCTCGATCCGCCACTGGTGCTGCCGGTCCCGCCAGACCGCCGAAGGGTCCATGGCGTCACCGTAGGTGACCGCCGACGGTCGAGGGGCCGGTTAGCCCGGCACCACCGCGACGCCGAGCACGGCACGCGCGGCGGACACCAGCAGGACGATGCCGATCCCGGCGAGCAGCAGCCAACCGACGCCGCGCCACCCCGAGGCGCGAACGGGCGGCGGCACCGGCGGCGGCGGCCGCCACATCTCCCGGTACGACCAGGCCAGCACGCCCACCCCGAACGGCAGGAGCCCGATCCAGTACCAGAACCACCGGGTGCCGACCAGCGGCGGGGCGCCGCCGACCAGCCGGACCAGCCACAGCAGGGTCACCGCGCCGGCGAGCAGCCCGGCGGCGTCGGCGATCCGGTGCGCGGCAGCGCCGGCGCTCTGCCACAGGTCCGCCGACGCGGCCAGTCTCGCGTCCAACCCGGCGGGCCGCTCCGTCGACTGCGGCCCGGCGGGCTCCGCCTGCGCGTCGGGCGGCTCGACGAAGGCGTACCGGACCCGGCCACTCGGCACGCTCCAGGCGATCATCGCGCCCTGCGGGTCGTACCGCGGCTGCGGCCGGCTGCCCCAGTACGCGTCGTCGTCGGCCCAGCCCGACGCCCGTTGGAAGCTCACCACCCGGCCCGCCGCCAGATCCCGGTCGAGCTGGCCCGCCGTCGCCTCGCGCGGCGCCACCCACCATGCCAGCGGAGCCCACAGCACCCACAGCAGCGGCAACCCCCAGCGCAGCGCGACCGAGACGACACCACGCCACCGGTCAGCGAACGGCCGCGACGGGGACAGGGACGGGGACAGCTCGGCCATCTGTTCACCCTGGCAGCCCGCCGCAATCCTGTCCGCCCCGGATCATCGCGGTGGCGCGCTCAGGTGACGACGACCCGGGCGTCGTCGGGCAGGCGGCGGGTGACGCCGCGGCGGTCCAGCAGCTCCAGCAGCGGCACCGCCACCCGGCGGGTGGTGTCCAACGCCTGCCGGGCCGCCGACAGGGTGAACGGCTGCGGCAGCCCTGCCAGCACGGTGACCGCCGCGTCGAGGGCGTCGGGCAGCAGCACCACCGTGTCGGCCAGCCGCAGCAGCGCGCCCGCGCGTACCGCCGCACCGATCTCCCGGGGGCCCAGGCCCAGGTCGACGAGGCGGTCCGCCTCGGGGGCGCGAAACGGCCGGTCGGCGTATTCGGCGCGGACCCGCTGCACGGCTCGGGCCACCGGCTCCGGCAGGGTGTCGACGGCGGCCGTGCCGATCCGCCCACCGTGGACCCGCAGCGGCGGGCGGATCAGCGCCTCGACCAGCGCCCGGTCGGGCAGAGCGAGGCGTTGACGCAGCGCGTCCACCGGCATGCCCGGCTCCAACGGGTGCTCCCGGGCGTACCGGCCGACCTCCTCGGTGAGCTGCTCGCCGAGCCGCTGCCAGTGCGCGGGGTCGGCCAGCCAGTCACCGGCCACCGGCGTGGCCTGCACCGGCACACCCATCCGGCGCAGCGCGCCGACCCGCACCAGCCGACGGCGGCGCAGCTCACCGGCCAGGTCGGGTCGACCGTCGAGGTCGGCGAGGACCGTCGCGCGGGCGGCGGCCGCGCCTCGCCGCGACAGCGGTGGCGGCGCCACGTCGAGGACCCGTACGCCGCCGGCCACGTGGTGTCGGCCGGGATCACGCAGCAGCGCCCGGTCGCCGACCAGCAGCGGCAACGGGCGGGCCAGCCGCAGCCGGACGGTGTCCGCGCCGAGCGGCCGGACCCGCACCGGCACCGCCGCCGACCCCACGTGCAGGGTGAGGGTGGCGGGCAGGTCGGCGGCCGGGTCGCCGGTGAGCCGTACGTCGATGACGTCGGTGTGGTGGAACCGGCCCGGGGTGAGCAGCGCGTCGCCGCGGCCGAGCCGGTCACGGGGCGTACCGCGCAGGTTGACCGCCACCCGGGCCACGGCCGCCGCCTCCGGACGGGCCTCACCGAGGGAGTGCAGGCCCCGAACCCGAACCAGTTCGTCGGCCCCGGCCAGCTCCAACTCGTCGCCGACGCGCAACCGGCCGGCGCCCAGCGTGCCGGTGACGACGGTGCCACTGCCCCGCACGGTGAAGCTGCGGTCCACCCAGAGGCGCACCGGGGCGTCCACTGTGGGGGCGGGCAGCCGGGCGGTGAGCCGCTCCAGCGCGGCCCGCAGCTCCGGCAGGCCGGCACCGGTCAGCCCGCTGACCGCCACCGTCTCCACCGCGCCGAGGCTGCTCGCCCCGATCTCGGCGCGGGCTCGCTCCGCCGCCGGCGCGGGGTCGGCCAGGTCCGCGCGGGTCACCACCAGCAGGCCGTACCCGACGCCGAGCGCGTCGAGCGCGGCCAGGTGCTCGGCGGACTGCGGCATCCACCCCTCGTCGGCGGCGACCACGAGCAACGCGGCCGGCACCGGCCCGACCCCCGCGAGCATGTTCGGCACGAACCGCTCGTGCCCGGGCACGTCGACGAAGGCGATGGTGGCGCCGGACGGCAGCGTCGTCCAGGCGAAACCCAGGTCGATGGTCATGCCCCGGCGGCGTTCCTCGGCCCATCGGTCGGGTTCCATCCCGGTCAACGCCCGGACCAGGGTCGACTTGCCGTGGTCGACGTGCCCGGCGGTGGCGACGACGAACATGATCAGTCGTCCCCTCCGACGCGCAGCACGGCCGCCAGGACCGCCTCGTCGGCGTCGACGGGAACACAGCGCAGGTCGAGCAGGAGCCGGCCCCGCACCACCCGGCCGAGCACCGGCTGGTCACCGGTGCGCAGCGGCACGGCGTACCGCTCGGGCAGGCTCAGCGCCCACGAGTCCAGCTCGACGCCGGGGGCGCCGCCGCCGCCGACCACGGCGACCGCCGGGACGACCTCCGCCTTGCGTCCCTCCGCGCCGAGCCGGTCACGCAGCAGCTCCACCCGGCTGCGCAGAGCGGCCGGGTCGGCGTGCAGCGCGGTCCGCGTCGGCGTGTCCGGGCGGTGCAGGGTGACGGCCAGCGCGGCCAGGGTCAGCTTGTCCACGCGCAGCGCCCGGGCCAGCGGGTGGCGGCGTAGCCGTTCGACAAGCGCGGCGTCGCCGAGCAGCAGTCCGGCCTGGGGGCCGCCGAGCAGCTTGTCGCCGCTCGCGGTGACCAGGGCCGCGCCGGCGCGCAGGGTGCCGGCCGCGTCCGGCTCGTCGGGCAGCAGTGGATCCGGCGCGAGCAGCCCGGAGCCGATGTCGGCGACCACCGGCACGTCGAGCGTGGCCAGTTGGCGTACCGGTGTGGCCGAGGTGAAGCCGGTGATCTGGAAGTTCGACGGGTGCACCTTGAGCACGAAGCCGGTCTGCGGTCCGACGGCCGCGGCGTAGTCGTCGAGCGTGGTGCGGTTGGTGGTGCCCACCTCGCGCAGGCTGGCGCCGGTGCTCTCCAGCAGGTCCGGCAGGCGGAAACCGTCGCCGATCTCGACCAGTTCGCCTCGGCTGACGACGATCTCCCGGCCGGCGGCCAGCGCGGTGGCGGCCAGCACCAGCGCGGCGGCGCCGTTGTTGACCACGTGTACGGCGGCGGCGTCCGGCACGGCGGCGGCCAGCGCGTCCATCGCGTCCCGGCCACGACGCGCGCGTCGCCCCGTGCGCAGGTCCAGCTCGACGTCGGTGTGGCCGGCGGCCGCCACGACCGCGGCGACGGCGGCGGGTGACAGCGGCGCCCGACCCAGATTGGTGTGCAGCACGACGCCGGTGGCGTTGAGCACCGTCCGCGGACCCGGGGCGGGCAGCCCGGCGACCACGGCGTCGGGGACCTCGTCGGGCTCGATCTCACCGCGGCGGGCCCGCTCCTGCGCCTGGACGACGGCGGCCTTGACCCGGTCCCGGCCGAGGGTCGCGACGGCCTCGGCCAGCCGCGAATCGGCGAGCAGCGTATCGGTGCGGGGCACCCGGCGTCGCGGGTCCACGCTGCCGTCGCGCATCACGTCACTCCTGCCGCCGTTGGCGGAGACGGACGGGAATCGAACCCGCCTGGCCCGGGTCCCGGACCACACCGGTTTTGAAGACCGGGAGGGGCACCAGCCGCCTGAACGCCTCCGTCGGACATTCGATCACAACGCCCAAGCGGCCGCTCAGTCAGCCGCCGGATCCACCCCGGTCCGTCGAGCATTCACCCGCTCGCGTTGCGGCACCACCGTGTAGCGCGGGTCGCGCGCCGACGCGACGCCACCGTAGAAGATGCCGAACCGGGTGGCCACCGACGCGCCCAGCAACGCGACCCCGGACAACGCGCCCGCCGCGCGGCTGCGCCGGCCGAGCAGCGCCCCGGCCACCCCGGCGACGGTCAGCAGCCGACCGGCGCGCAGCAGCCGACCGGGCCGCCCCGACCGGTAGGGCTCGCTGAGCAACCCCAGGCGGGTCTCCACCCGGTGCGCGCCGTACAGCTCCAGGGCCGCGCCGGCCACCGCCATCCGGCGGGCCGGCCCCGCCTGCGCCGGTGACGCGGCGAGCAGACCCACGCCGGCCCCGCTGGCCAGCGCGCTGCCCGCGAAGATGACCGGCAACTCGGGGTACGCCTCATGCCACGACGGCACCGCCGTGTCGGCGAGCAGCACCCCGGTGTACGTGGCCAGCGCCGGCGCGGTGGCGGCGGCGACGATCCCGGCGGCGTGCCCGATCGGCGGCAGTGCCCGCCCGGCCAACCCGAGCAGCCCGCGGCGGGGCAGCAGGCCGGCGCCCTCGGCGATCGCGGCGACCCCGGCGGCCGGCCCGAACGCGGTGAGGATCCAGGTGCCCACCGACATCGGCGAAGTTGGTTTGGCCACCCGCAGCATGTGGTGGAACCGCTCCGGCCGGCCCAGGTCCCGGATCAGGAAGACGGCGCTGGCGCTGACGGCGCCCAACGCGGTGACCCGACCGGCGCGGCGCAGCACCGGCCGGCCGGTGAGCTGCCCTCCCGCGGCGAGCAGCGACGAGCCGGCGGCCAGCCCGCCGGTGAACAGGTACGCGGCGATGTCCCACTTCCAGACCGGCGCCTTCAGGATGGGCCGCCCGTAGTACGACGTGAACTCGGCCTCCGGAACCCGCAGCTCCTCGCCGCCGCCCCGGCCGCGCCGCCGGCCCGCCCGCCGGGCCGGGTCGCCGCCGGGCTGCCGTGCGACCGAGTCACCACCGGGCTGCCGTGCGGCCATCTCGTCGCGGGCGTTGGTGAACCGGCGGAACCGATCGCCCACCCGGGGGCGCTCTGTGCTCACGAGGATCCTCCGACGACGAACGCGGCGACGGTCGCCGCCGTCATGGCCAGCGCGGCGAGGCCGGCGCGTTTCCACATCGCCGGCAGATCCCGCGTCGTCACCACCGGATCCGGCGGCAACCCATACACCTCCGGCTCGTCCA
>NZ_JBEXIA010000039.1:0-59964 GCF_040608335.1 Micromonospora sp. NPDC005194
CGGCATCGGGGGCGGTCGGACCTGGCCGCTGGCCGCCGGCGCCGGGACGCTACTGGCACTCGTCGCCGCGGCCGGGGTGCTGTGGCGGCGGCACACCGACCGACGCTGACCGACGACGGCGGGCCGGGCGCGCGGCACGGTGTGCGGGCGGGCACCGCGTCGCGAGCCGGGGGACCGGCGCGCTGCGGCAGGATGGGTGGATGTCCGTGCTGTCCGAGCTGCGCCACCCGATCGTCGCCGCGCCGATGGCCGGCGGCCCGTCCACCCCGGCCCTCGTGTCGGCCGTCTCCGCCGTCGGCGGGCTGGGCTTCCTGGCCGCCGGCATGATCGACACCGCGCGGCTGGTCGCCGACATCGCCGAGGTGCGCGCGCGTACCGACCGGCCGTTCGGGGTCAACGTCTTCCTGCCCGGCGACGACACGGTCGACGAGGCCGCCATCCGGGCGTACGCGCAGCGGCTCGCCCCGCACGCCGACCGCCTCGGAGTGCGGTTGGGTGAGCCGGTGGGCGGCGACGACGCGTACCCGGAGAAGCTGGCCGCGCTTCTCGCGGACCCGGTCCCGGTGGTGTCCTTCGCGTTCGGGCTGCCCGACCGCGCCGTGGTGGCCGCCCTGCGGGAGCGCGGCACCGAGGTGTGGGCCACCGTCACCCGCCCGGCCGCCGCCACGGCCACCGCCGAGCTGGGCGTGGACGCCGTCGTGGTGCAGGGCACCGAGGCCGGTGGGCACCGGGGCGGGATCCCGGACGACGACGACTACGCGCTGTTGCCGCTGCTCCGGCTGGCCGCCGCCGAATGCGACCGGCCGTTGGTGGCCGCCGGTGGCATCGCCGACGGCCCCGCCCTGGCGGCGGCGCTGGCCGCCGGGGCGCAGGCCGCCCAGCTCGGCACCATGTTCCTGCGCTGCCCGGAGGCGGGCAGCTCACCCCTGCACCGCGCAGCGGTGGCCAGCGCCGCGCCGACGGCGTTGACCCGGGCCTACACCGGCAAGCGGGCCCGCGGCGTGGTCAACGACTTCCTGCGTACGCACGACGCGGTCGCGCCGGCCGGCTACCCGCAGGTGCTGCACCTGACCCGTCCGCTGCTCGCCGCCGCCCGGCGCGACGGCGACGCCTCGGTGGTGAATCTGTGGGCCGGGCAGGCGCACCCCCTCGCCCGGGACGTACCGGCGGCCGAACTGGTCGTCGAGGTCAGCGCCGCCGCCCGGGCCGCGCTGACGGCGGCGGCACAGCGGGCGACCCGCTGGGGCTGACCAGGCGACCTGTCGTCGGTCCGGGCGGGCGGAACGGCCCGGACGCCCAACCCGTTAGAGTCTCGCCGTGATCGAGATCGGCGCGCACGTCGACCTGTCCCACTCACCCGACCGGGTCTGGCTCGCACTGACCGATCGGGAGCTGTTGGGCCGCTGGTTCGCCGAGGCGGACATGGTGGAGGGGGTGCCGGACCGGCTGGTGCTGCACACGGCCGGCCTGCCCGGCTTCGACGCCGACGTCGAGGTCGAGGTGACCGAGCGGCGGGTGCCGGAGCTGCTGGTGTTGCGCTGCGACGAGGCAGGTCGGCTCACCGAGCTGACCTGCGCCGTCACCGCCACCAAGCAGGGCAGCCGGTTGACCGTGCGGGAGGTCCCGACGCACGGCTCCTGGTCGGAGGAGCACCACGAGCCACGCGAACAGCAGCTCCGGCAGGCGTTGACCGTGCGCCTGCCGGCCATCCTCGACTGGCTCGCGTTCCAGCAGGTCGATCTGCGGCGTGGCGTGGCGGGGATGACGACCGAGCTGCCGGTGATCGGCGCGTCCGGCCCCGCGCCGGCCCGGGGTCGGCGCCGTGCGGCGGTCGCCGGGCTGACCGGGGTCGTGCTGGTGGCGGGGCTGGTGGCGTGGCTGACGCTGCCGGGCGAGCCGGAGCATTCCGCCGCGCCGACGCCGACCGCGACGTCGACGACGACGCCGCCGAGCATGGCGGCGGCGGCGCCGACCGCGCAGCCGAAGGCGACACCGTCGGCGCGAGCGTCGCGCAGCGTCACGCCGACCACCGCCCGTCCGAGCCGCACCCCGTCGGCGACACCGTCGCGTACGCCGACGGCGGCGGTGCCGCCACCCCCACCGCCGCTGGTGGCGCGCTACGACACCGACTCGAGCCGGCTGTTCGGCTACACGGGGGAGGTGGTGGTCGACAACCCGGGCCCCGCGCCCGCGGAGCAGTGGGTCGTGGTGGTGACCCTCGCCGACGGCAGCAGCGTCGACGACGTCGAGGGAGCGGACTGGCGTCAGGACGGGCAGGCCATCACCTTCAGCGGCTTGGCCGTGCCCGCCGGCGGGTCGCGGACGATCCGGTTCGACGTCCGCGACAGTCGGCCTAAGGCAAGGGAGCCGGAGGGCTGCACAGTGGGCGGCAACCCGTGCGCGGGGCTCTGACTAGGCTCCTCGGCATGGCACTGCTGCACCGGGCGACGCTGCGCCCCACCAAGCTCGAACTGCTGACGACCTGGCTGCCCGGCCGACCCTGGTGGCAGGGACCGGCCGGCGTCGACGTGGTGAGTCGGGGGGCGTACCGCTTCGACGACCCGGCCGGCGAGGTCGGCATCGAGACCATGCTGGTCGCCGCCGCCGACGGGCCGGTCCACCAGGTCCCGCTCACCTACCGCGCCGCGCCCCTCGACGACGCCGACGAGTGGCTGGTCGGCACGACCGACCACTCGGCGCTCGGCCGCCGGTGGGTGTACGACGGCTGCGCCGACCCGGTCTACGCGGCGGCGCTGACCCACGCCATCCTGGCCGGCGCCGGTCAGGCGGAGCAGTACTTCGAGGTCGACGGCCGGCGCGAGGTGCGACCGCCGACGATGGCGATCGACGTCAGCGGCGACGGCGGGGCCGTGCCGGCGATCGGCGCCGTCCGGCAGGTCGTCGACGAGGACGACACGGTCATCGTCACCGACGCGGTGGAGCTGGTCGTGGTCCGCCGGCCGGCCGCCGGGGCGGTCGGGGCCCGGGGCGCCACCCTGAGCGGCGCCTGGGACGGGCAGCCGACGACGGTGCCGCTGGCGTACGCCCGGAGGCGGTGACGGCGGTGGGCGGCCCGATCGGTCGGGCCGCCCACCGCGTTCACCACTGGGCCGGAGGCGGTGGCGGTGCCACCGGCGGTCGGTCGTCGCAGGTGATGGTGTTGGGCAGCAGCCACGGGGCGAGCCAGCCGCCGTCGTTGCCGCCCAGGTCGGTCAGGGTGAACTCTGAGCCGGCCGGGGTGAAGTGGAACGACCCGCAGTTGTTCACGCCGACCGCTCCCACGTTGCGGGCGTCCACGTTGGCGAACGATCCCGATCCGGCCGAGCGGGCGCTGAGCACCGAGGTGCCGGTGCCGTCGACCCGGATGTCGCGGAAGCGCACGTTCGTGATCGAGTAGAGGTCCTTCACCGGCCAGTCGCTGACCAGCATGATCGCGTTGTAGGTGCTGTCCAGGTACGCGTCGCCGGTCACCTCGACGTTCGCGTCGATGCTGCGGTCCAGCGCGAACATCCAGATGGCGCCGAGCCCGATGTTCCAGTTCAGCTCGTACGTGCCGGCGCGGGCGGTGGTGTTGGCGGTGAACCGCAGGTACCCGGCGAACGGCTCCGCGCCGAAGCGGGCGCCGGCGTGCAGCCCGCTGCCCTCGCGGACCGGGTCGGCGACGAGGTTGTTGGAGACGGTGGTGTCGGTGCCGCCGTAGATGGCGATGCCGTTGGCGAGCGTCGGTGACTGCACGGTGTTGTGGTCGAACGTGTTGCGGGCGTTGGCCATCTTCTCCGACCACATCGCCAGGCCGTCGTCACCCGTGTTGCGGACGAAGGTGTGCGCGACGAGGGAGTCGGTCACGCCGGTGTGGAAGTTGAGCGCGTCGGCGATCTGGTCGACGACGATGGTGTTGGTGACGCGGACGTTGCGCATCGGGCCGTCGAACCACAGGCCCGCCTTCGTGTGCCGCAGGTGCAGCCCGTCGACTGTGGAGTCGCTCATCGCGCCACCGATGGCGTTGACCTGGTCGGTGTCGATGCGCTCGCGTACGTCGCCCTCGATGGCGAAGCCGGACAGGTGGACGTTGCGGCTGCCACCGTCGGCGGCGTCGCGACCGTAGAAGCCGACGCCGGTGTGCACCGAGCCGTCCGGCGCGGGCGTCGACAGCGCGACCTCGCGCCCCTTGAAGACCGTGTACCAGTTGCCGGCGCCCTCGATGGTCACGTCGTCGACGATGATGTGCCGGTTGACCTGGTACGTCCCCGGCGGAACGTAGACCTTCAGGTGGGTGCGCCGGGCGAAGGCGATGGCCTTGTCCAGAGCGTCGGCCGAGTCCCGGCGGCCGGTGGGGTCGGCGCCGAACGCCAGCACGTTCGCGGCGAGCAGCCGTACGCGCGGCGGTGCGACCAGTTCGGAGTCGAGCAGGTCGATGACCGTCCACGCGGCGGCGCTGCCGGCCGGCGCGGTGAGCCGGACCGTGTCACCGGCCCGGTAGGTGCGCCCGAGCAGCAGCCGCTGCTCGTCGTAGAAGTGGGTGGGCCGAAACGGCGTGCTGATGCTCGGGTACGGCGTGGTGGCCGACGGCACGCACTGGCACTCGGTGATCCACCAGTCCGGGTGCAGCAGCCCGGCCTGCGGGTCGTTGGTGAACGGGTACTGGTTGTAGAGCCACGAGTACTGCGAGGTCAGCGTCATGGTGCGGACGTGCTTGCCGTTGACGGCCACCCGCAGCGGCGCGGTGATCCCGCCGCCGGAGGGCGCGTCCGGGATGCTGTACCGCACGGTGATCCCGTTGGTCGTGCTGGGCAGGACGAACTCGACGTACTCGCCGGGGGTGAGCCGGACGGCCCGGCGGCCGGACGCCTCGGCGGGCAGCGTGTAGGCGGACCGGTCGGGGCCGATGACCTCGCCGTTGGTCCGGGCGTTCTCGGCCTCCTGTTCGACGAAGTCGACGTCGGCGCCGCGCCCGGCGACCAGCGTCGGATCGAGCGCCGCCCGGGTGACCACCGGCTGTGCGCCGGGTGAACCGGGTGGGCCGGCGGCGGCCACGGTGGGCCCGGCGACCAGCACGGCGAGGCCGGTCGCGAGCGCGACGGCGGTGGCGACCGGGCGGCCCGGGCGTCCCCGTGCCGGCAGGATGCTGCGAAACATCGGTGACCCTCCTGGTGGGGTGGTGGTGGAGGTCCGCCCGGCGTTCCCCCGGACGCCCGACATTGATCGTCATGATGCAGCACCGAACATCGCACTGCAAGACGACAATCGAAGATTGAAAAGAGGCGACTATTAGGCCGCAAGAAATGGACGGTCGGTGAGTTGAGGTGTCGCGCGTCGCGTGCGCCCCCGGCCACCCCGCCGGGCGTAGGCTGAGGCGCGTGGATCAAGAAGACCGGATCGCCCTTTTCCTCGACTACGAGAACCTGGCGTTGGGGGCCCGCGACCACCGTGGCGGCGCGGACTTCGACTTCCGGCCGATCGCCGACGCGCTGGCCGAGCGAGGGCGGGTCGTGGTGCGCCGGGCGTACGCCGACTGGTCGTACTTCGACGAGGACCGCCGCATGCTCACCCGAAGCCACGTCGAGCTCATCGAGATCCCGCAGCGCATGGGCGCGTCCCGCAAGAACGCCGCCGACATCAAGATGGCCGTCGACGCGATCGAGCTGGCGTTCGAACGCGACTACATCTCCACCTTCGTCATCTGCAGCGGCGACAGCGACTTCACCCCCCTGGTTCACAAGCTCCGCGAGCTGAACAAGCGGGTCATCGGTGTCGGGGTCGAGGGGTCCACGTCGGCGCTGCTGCCCCCGGCATGCGACGAGTTCCTCTACTACGACCGGCTGGAGGGTGTGGACATCCCGCCCACCCGCAGCCGGCGCGGTCGCCCGGCCCGGCAGCCCGGCCCCGACCAGCGCCCGCCCGAGCCGGAGCAGCAGCGCGAGCAGGAACACGAGCAGGAGGCCGAGGGTCGGCCGGTGGGTGAGGAGCCCGGCCGGGACGTGGACGCCCTCGCCGTGCAGGTGGCCCAGACGGTGGCCGGGTTGCAGGGCAGCGCGAGCGGCGAGGTGACCGCCTCCCGGCTCAAGCGCACCCTGCTGCGCAAGGACCCGACGTTCAGCGAGTCCGACTACGGCTTCCGCACCTTCGGTGAGCTGCTGCGCCACCTCGCCGAGCACAACGTGATCGACCTGGGCGAGGGGCCCGCGAAGGGCGACCCCGAGGTCTCCCTGCCCGAGCACGGCGACCGGGAGGTCGCCTTCGGCCTGCTCCGGGGTGTGGTGGGCGACCTCGGCAGCGCCGGCAACCCGGTGGCGCTCTCCGGCCTGAAGAACCAACTGCGCCGGGCCCGCCCCGACTTCAGCGAGAAGAAGCTCGGCTACCGCAGCTTCCTGCAGTTCTGCAAGGCCGCCGCCACCAGCGGCGCCGTCGACCTACGGTGGAGCCCGGAGGCGGACGACTACCTGCTCACCGCTCAGGGGTGAGCGACCGCCTCCGGTAGGCCCTGCCGGCCGCCCCGTCATGACTCGGAGTCCCATTCGACCCGGCCGTGCGGGTGGCGTTCCCGCCACCGTTCACTCCGGGTGACATCCAGATCACCGCAGCGGGTGGATTTCCCCTCTGGGCAGGACACGTTGGCCAACACCCTGGCCGGCGTGTTCAGCGGTATGTGACGCCGGCCTGATTGATCGCTCAGGACGGGGAGAAATCGCCGATGCGGTCCCTCCCCGTCGCCCGCACAGGTGGAACTGTGTCTGAGTTGCGGCTATTACGGCGGTATATGCTCACCTGCGCCGTACCCCCAGCACGAAAATTGCTATACGGTCGGCGAATGAAGGTGGAGGAACACTGGTGGAACGGTGACACGACCCCGCGCGGGCGCCGGGACGTGTATATCCGTACTGACGGGCAAGGTTGGGAGGTCCGCGCCCAGATCGGTGGGGCGTCGGGTCGTGAGCGGGTGCAGCAGTGCCCCAGCCGGGCCTCGGCGGCCATCCTCGCCGACGCCTGGCGCGGCACTCACCCATCCTGGCGCGAGCTGAAGCAGCGCTGATCCGGCACCGGGCCGGGCCGGCAACGCTCCTGGGCTCCCGCCCGGTGCGCTCCCCGGCCCGCCCGGTGCTCGACTCACCCCCGACCGTCAGCGCGTTCCCCGGCAGCTGTCGACGATGTGGTTCGGCTCGTGGGTCACTGCTTCTGGAACATGACCGAGGCGACGTCTGCCACGAATGCCGAGGCCCAATCGAGCTGGGGGCAGTTGTCGCGGCCCCTGCACTCCAGGCACCCACCTGCTCGCGCCGCGCGTCATCCGGAGTCCTCGATCACCTGCTGGTGAGCAGTTCGGGGAGGCTTTCCTGGAACTGGTGAGCATCACGTGATCAAGGCGCCACCGCGCAGCGGAACCTCGGATACCGCACCATCGCCGAACTGGAGTGCCCGGTGGCCGGGTCCGGCGGGTGCTTTCCGTGTTCCCCGGGGCAGGCCGGGTACACGGGGGCGGTCCGCGTCCGATGGAGGTCGCCCATGTCGCAGGGTCCCGATGAGGAGAACCCCAGGCTCGACGAGGAGGTCCGGGAGGCCGAGCGCCGGCTCGCCGACCTCGTCGACTCGACGGAGGACGCGCTGACCGACGACGACGCCCGCGTGCCGGACGACGCCCTCTCTGAGCAGGAGCCGGAGTAGGGCCTGTCCGGCAGACAAAACCGGACAGGCCCGTGGTCCGGGACGGGCTCAGCGCTTGAATGTGAAGGTGAAGTCGCCGGAGAGCTTGCCGCTCAGGCGAACCGTCGAAACGATCTTCCCCTCCTCGCTCAGCCTGTCGACCTCGGCCCGGGAAAGACCGAAGCCCTCGGCGATCAGTCGCGCGGGCCGGACCGGGATGCGCGCCGCGAAGCGGACCGAGACGTCGACCATCTCGCGGTCCAGGTGCGCCGATCCGTTGGTGTCGAGACGCCAGGCGCCGTCCCAGTCCAGGACGAATCGATTGCGGCCCTGCACGGCCGGATCCTGAAGCAGTTCGGCGATCAGGCGACGGTCGTTGTCGTGCAGCCGGTCGAGCAGCTCAGGTCGGATGGTGCGGACTGTCGTCCGCTCCAGGACCGTGAGCTTCACCGTGTCCCCGCACCCGGTGCAGAGCGCGAGGAGCCAGATGTCGATCAGCTTCTGGTTGGCGTTGACGCGGAATTTGCCGCTCGGCCGGAGGTGCGCGGACGCGCACGCGTGGCAACGGCGGCGAACGATGGGCAGGCAGGTGGGCACGACGGCCCATTGAGAGAGCACAGAAGTACACCGTTTCCAGTGAGAAGTCCGCAGCAAGAAGGAGCGCGGCGCACAGGCGCGACGCGCGAATCAGCGCTCGGGAGGTCTCACAGGGTGTACAACGGCACGTCCTCGCCTCGACGACAGGTTGAGGCAGGACGCTAGCGGCGCAAGCGCCGCCACTCCACTGGTTTTCGCGTACCTCTGAGGGCTCGGCCGTCTCAGGCGGCCGGGACCGGCAGCACCACGCCCTCAGCCGCCGATCGGTGCGCCAGCTCGATCAGCTCGACCGTGGCGACCGAGTCGCGCGGGTCCACCGGCATCGGCGTGCCGTCGCGCAACGCCGCCGCCACCTGGGCGTAGAAGCTCTGGTACGCCCCGGGCACGGTCGGCGTCGGGCGCAGGTCACCGTCGACGCCGAGCAGGCCGTACCGCTCCGGCGGGACCTCGCCCCAGCCGGGCTGGTCCGGTCGGCCGCCGTCGTGCAGCGCGGCTTCCTGCACGTCCAGCCCGTAGGTGGTGTAGCCGGCCCGGTCGCCCAGCACCCGCAGCCGCGGCCCGAGCTGAGCGGTGATCGCCCCCATCCACAGGTGCGAGTGCACGCCGTTGGCGTGGGTCAGCGCCACGAACGCGTCGTCGTCGACCTCGGCGCCCGCGCGGCGGCGGTCGACCTCGGCGTAGACCCGCTCGACCGTGCCGAAGAGCTGCACGGCCTGGTCGATGAGGTGCGCGCCCAGGTCGAACAGCGCGCCACCGGCCTCCTCCGGGCCGGCGAGCTCCCGCCAGCCCGGCTTGATCGCCGGACGGAACCGCTCGAACCGGGACTCGAAGCGCAGCACCCGCCCCAGCTCGCCCCGCTCCACGAGCCCGCGGACGGTCAGGAAGTCGCCGTCCCAGCGGCGGTTCTGGAACACCGTCAGCGGCACTCGGAGACGGTCGGCCTCCTCGACCAGCGCCCGGGCGTCGGCGGCGGTGGGGGCCAGGGGCTTGTCGACGACGACCGGCAGGCCGGCCGCGAGGGCCGCCCGCGCCATCGGCACGTGCTGCCGGTTCGGCGTCGCGACCACGACCAGGTCCAGAGCTTCCGGCGTACGCCACAGCTCGTCGGCGTCGTCGACCAGGCGGGCGTCCGGGAAGTGCTGGTGCGCCTGCTCGCGCCGTTGCGGATCGCGCGTCACGATGGCGTCCAGCCGCAGCCCGGGTGTCGCGGCGATCAGCGGTGCGTGGAACACCCGGCCCGCCAACCCGTATCCCAGCAGACCGACCCGCAGCGCCTCCGCCATGCCGTACTCCCATCTCCTGGCCCGCGCCCTGGACCGGCGGCGGTGCCGGTGCTCGAATCTACGCCGCGCCCGGTCGGGCCCGATCGGGGCCCGGCGCTGGTCAGCCCACCGGGTCGGCGCGCAGATAGGTGAGCACGGCGAGCACCCGGCGGTTGGTGTCGTCGCTGGGTGGCAGGTCCAGCTTCAGCAGGATGTTGCCGACGTGCTTGCCGACGGCGGCCTCGGTGACGTGCAGCCGGGCGGCGATCGAGGCGTTGGAGCGCCCCTCGGCGAGCAGCGCCAGCACCTCCCGTTCCCGGGCGGACAGCGCGGCGAGCGGGTCGCGGGGGCGGTGCAGCAGCTGCCGGACCACGTCCGGGTCGATGGCCGTGCCGCCGCCGGCGACCCGGCGCAGCGTGTCGACGAACTCGGTGACCTCGGCGACCCGGTCCTTGAGCAGGTAGCCCACCCGTTGGCCGTCGCCGCTGTCCAGCAGCGCCGCCGCGTACCCGGTCTGCACGTACTGGCTGAGCACCACGACCGGGAGGTGGGGTCGCTCGCCGCGCAGCGCGACGGCCGCGCGCAGCCCGTCGTCGCGGCGGCCCGGCGGCATCCGGATGTCGGTCAACACCAGGTCCGGTTGGTGTTCACGGACCGCCGTCAGCAGCTCGGGCGCGGAGCCGACAGCCGCGCAGACCGCGAAGTCGAAGCGGGTCAGCAGCGCGACCAGGCCCTCGCGCAGCAGCACCTCGTCCTCGGCGAGCACCACCCGGGTCACCGACGACATGGCAGCTCCACCCGGACCACTGTAGGGCCGCCGGACGGGCTGGACAGCAGCAGCCGGCCGCCCACGGCGGCCACCCGGTCGGCGAGCCCGGTCAGGCCGGTGCCCCGGGCCGGGTCGGCGCCGCCGTGGCCGTCGTCGGTCACCTCGACGACGAGGTCCGCGCCGGCCCGGGTGAGGCGTACGTCGGCGCGGGTCGCGCGGGCGTGCCGGGCCACGTTGCCCAGCGCCTCGGAGACCACGAAGTAGGCGGTGGTCTCCACGATCTCCGGCAGCTCACCGGGCAGGTCGGCGTGCACGGTGACCGGGATGGTGGCGGCATCGGCCAGCTCGCGTACCGCGCCGGCCAGGCCGAGGTCGGTGAGGCTCTGCGGGCGGATGCCGTGCACCAACTGCCGCAGCATCACCATCAGACCTCGGGCCTGGTCGTGCGCCACGGCGAGAGGCCGGGCGGCGGGGGATTCCTCGGGTACGTCCAGCCGGGCCAGCCCCAGCTGAAGGCTGAGGCTGGTCAGCCGGGGCTGCGCGCCGTCGTGCAGGTCCCGCTCGATCCGGCGCCGTTCCGCCTCGTACGCGCCGACCAGCCGGGTGCGGGAGCGGGTGACCTCGCGCAGCGCCGCCGCGTCCACCGGGTGGGCCAGCAGCCAGCGGGCCACCGCCGCCTGAACGGCGGCGAGCAGACCGACGGCGTAGCAGAGCACCGGGATCAGCAGCACCCCCACGATCGCGTACGGGACGGCCTCGCCGGTGCTGTCGATCGGCTGCCAGATCACCACCGGCTGGTTGGCGTCGCCGGCCAGCCAGGGGCTGGAGATCATCCCGAGGTCGAGCAGCACCAGCACCAGGAACACCCAGTACGCGACCGGCACGAACCCGCCCAGCCAGAACAGGTATGCCACCTCCCGCCAGGTCGCGGGGCTGCGGTAGCGGGCGGCCAGGCCCGGCCACGGCGACGAGGGCAGCGGACGGTTGTCGACGAGCCGGACCCGCCACCGCTCGACGGCGGCGACCGCGAAGCTCAGGATCGGGGCCAACGCCACCAGGATGACGCTGCCGGAAATCAGGAACAGCATCAGCGCGATGCTCGGCGGTCGGCCCTGCCGCCGGAGCGCGTTGACGGCGGGCAGCATGGGTCCGCCGATGACGAGCAGGCCGACGCCGAGCACCCCGGCGATCGGCACGGTGGTCACCAGGTAGGCCAGCGCGCGCCAGGGCCAGGCGGAGAGCAGCCAGCGGCGCTGGCGCAGCGCCCCGGCCAGGTGCGAAGGGTGTTCCGGAGTCATGCAGCAGACGCTAATCGGGAGCGACCGGGTGCCCCAGCCGTCCAGATCCACTCTTCGGGTATGCCCAGCACTACCGCCGTAGCGGGTGTGCGGGGTCCGGAAACGGGAAGAACGCGCCATCACGCGATCCGTGTGACCTGTGGCGGCGGCGGCTGGAGAGACATTGGGTGCCAGAACCTTCGTGGTGGTCGGCGGTACCAGCGGGCTGGGCCTCGCGGTGGCCCGGCTGCTGGTCGACGAGCACCGCGTCGTGGTGTTCGGCAACGTACCGGCCGAGGTAGCCGCGACAACCGACGAGCTGGGGTGCGACGGCGCGGTCTGCGACGTCTCCTCCTACGAGCAGGTCCGGGACGCGTTCGCCGAGGTGGTGGGGCGCTACGGCACCGTCGACGGGGTCGCGGCCTGCGCGTCGATGTGGGCGGGCGGCGACCTCGGTGACCTGCCCGTGGAGCACATCCGGCGGGCCGTGGAGATCAACGTCCTGGGTACGACGTACCTGCTGCGGGAGGCGCTGGAGCATCTGCACCGGCAGGGCTACGGGAACGTGGTGTACATCGGCGCGATGGCGCTGGCGGCGCCCCGGCCCGGCATCCCGGTCTACCGGGCGACCAAGAGCTACGGCAGCAGCCTCGTCGAGTCACTGGCCCAGGCCCAACACAGCAACCGAATCAAGGTGATGGAGCTGGATCCCGGGCCGATGCCGACCCGCTTGCAGGAACGCGTCGGCGCGGAGTTCCTCGACGAGGTGTACGCCCTGCCCGAGCAGGTCGCCGCCGAGGTCGTCCGGCTGTTGCTGCTGCAACCCGACGACCTCTACGTCTCCGGCGAGCGCGTGCTGCGCGCGGACGGGCGGTGGTGACGGCGGCAGCCGGACCGGGGGACCGTCCGGCCTCCGCGTGGGCGCCCCTGCGCGGCGCCGTCTACCGCAATCTCTGGCTGGCCCTGCTCGCCGCCAACATCGGCACCTGGATGCAGACCGTCGGCGCGCAGTGGCTGCTGATCCACCACTCCAACGCCTCCACGCTTGTCGCGCTGGTGCAGACCGCCAGCCTGCTGCCGGTGCTGCTGCTGGCGCTGCCCGCCGGGGTGCTGGCCGACAGCTTCGACCGTCGGCGCCTGCTGATCGCCGTCCAGCTGTTCCTGGTGGCGGTGGCGGTGGCGTTGACCCTGCTCACCCTGACCGACCGGATGCCGCCGGCCCTGCTGCTCACCCTCACCTTCGCGTTCGGGGTCGGGCAGGCGCTCACCCTGCCGGCCTGGGCGGCGGTGATTCCGGAGCTGGTGCCGCAGGAGCAACTGCGGTCGGCGTCCGCGCTCGGCTCGATAAGCGTGAACGTGGCGCGGGCGGTCGGGCCCGCGGTGGCCGGCGTGCTGATCGCCCGGGCCGGCGTCGCCCCGGTCTTCGGGCTCAACGCGGTGGCGTTCGCCATCTTCGCGGCCGCGCTGTGGCGCTGGCGGCCGGGAAGCGCCCGCGCCGTCGAGGTGCCCGAGCGGTTCACCGCCGCGCTACGGGCGGGCAGCCGCTACGTACGCCACTCGCCGATCGTGCGCCGGCTGCTGCGCCGCGCGTTGGTCTTCGTGATCCCGGCCAGCGCGCTGTGGGCGCTGCTGCCGCTGGTGGCGGCCCGGCGGCTCGGGCTGGGCTCCGGCGGGTACGGGCTGCTGCTGGCCGCCCTCGGGGTGGGCGCCATCGCGGGCGGGGTGCTGCTGGCCGTGATCCGCGCCCGGCTGTCGGCCAACCAGCTCCTGCTGATCGCCGGCGCGCTGTTCACCATCGCGCTGGCGGTCCTCGGCACCGTACGGGTGGTGCCGCTGGTGCTCCTCGCCCTGTTGCCGGCCGGGATGGCCTGGGTGACGGTGCTGGCCAACGTCAACGCCGAGATACAGCTCTTTTTGCCGAGCTGGGTACGGGCCCGGGGGCTGGCCGTCTACCAGGTGTGTTTCGCCGGCGGGCAGGCCGTCGGCGCCCTCGTGTGGGGTCTGGTGGCCGACGTGGGCGGGCTGGTCCTCGCCTACCTCGCGGCGGCGGCGTTGATGTTCGTCGGGACCGTGACGAGCCGGATCTGGCCGCTTCCGGACCTGCGCTCGGTGAACCGCGAACCGTCGGCCTACTGGCCGCAACTGCACCTCGCGCACGAGCCGGACCCGGGCGTGGGACCGGTGCTGGTGACGGTGCAGTACACCGTTCGGCCGGAGCGGACGGGACCGTTCCTCGCGGCCATGGACGTGGTGCGCGGCGCCCGGCAGCGCACCGGCGCGATGCGCTGGGGGCTGTTCCGGCCGGCCGAGACGACGGACCGGTTCATCGAGGTGTACCTGGTGCCGTCCTGGGGCGAGCACCTGCGCCAGCACGGTGGCCGGTTGACGGGTGAGGACCGCGAGGCCGAGGCGCGGGCCCGGGAGCTGACCGACGGCGAGCCGGAGGTGCGCCACCTCGTGCCGGCCGCCGCCGGGCCGGCGCTGACCGACGACCGCGAAGGACTCTGATCTCCGTACGCCCCATCTCGTGGGCGAATTCTGCCCGCGTCATGGGCAGGACGTGACGCCGCTGCTGCGCCACATCGAGAACGGCGAGCTGGATCCCACCCGGGTGAAGCCGTGACGGGTCGGTGCCGGCGCGGTGGCAGAACGGCCTCGCCGGCACCGCCTCGCGGTCGACGTACGTCGTACGACCGCGTTGTTAGGATGGCCGCACCATGGCGAGTGAGCGCAAGGCGACCGCGGATCCGGCCCGCAGCCTGGCCATTCTCTGGCGCACCCGGGAACCGACCAGCCGCAGCGCCGGGCCGGGCCTCAGCGTCGACCGGATCGTCCGGGCCGCGATCGACATCGCCGACGCCGAGGGCCTGGACGCGTTGACCATGCGCCGGGTCGGTGAGGCGTTGGGTGTCGGCACCATGTCCGTCTACACCTACGTGCCGGGCAAGGCCGAACTCGTCGACGTCATGATCGACACCGCGTACGGCGAGATGCCGCGTTCCGCCGTCGAGGGCGACTGGCGGGCCCGGTTGGAGCGGATCGCCCACGACAACCTGGCGCTCTACCAGCGCCACCCGTGGATGCTGCGGGCCGAGACGACCCGTCCGGTGCTCGGCCCGCACCTGGTGGCCAAGTACGACCACGAACTCGGCGCGGTCGCCGACATCGGGCTCACCGACGTCGAGATGGACGCGGTGCTCACCCTCGTCCTCGGGCACGTGAAGAGTTCCGCGCGCGCCGCGTCCGAGGTGGTCGACCTGGAGCGGGAGACCGGCATGACCGACGGCCAGTGGTGGCAGTCGCACGCGCCCTGGCTGGAGACGTTCCTGACGGCCGACAGCTACCCCACCGCGTCCCGGGTCGGCACCGCGGCCGGCCAGCAGCACGGCGGGGCGTACGGCCCGGAGTACGCCTTCGAGTTCGGCCTGCAACGCGTCCTCGACGGCATCTCCGTGGTGGTCGCCGAGCGGGCGGCCAACCGGTAGCCCCGACTTCTGGTGCTATCCGTGCGCCTCCGGCGCTGAGACGGCGGCCCCGAGCCGAGCGAGGGAGCGGGCGGACGGGCTGCCCGGCTCGGCGTGGTAGACGACCAGCGACTGTGTGGTGCCGCTGATCGTGAACTTCTCGTAGCGCAGCTCCAACTCGCCGACCTGCGGATGGTGAAACACCCGGCGCCCGCCCCCGGCGCGGACGGTGACGTCGTGCCGCGCCCACAACCGCCGGAACAGCTCGCTGCCGGTCGTCAACTCCGCAACCAGCTCGGTGAGCCGTGGATCGTCCACCTCGACCCCCACCTGCGCGCGCAGGCCGGCCACCGCGCTGGCGGCGACCGCCTCCGGCGCCGGATAGAGCGCCGGCACGCTCGGGCCCAGGAAGACCGCACGCAGCAGGTTCACCCCGACCCGGTAGATCGGTGCCAGCGCGGTCGCCATCGGGTTGGCGAAGAGCACGTCCAGGTGCCGGCCGTGCACGAAGGCGGGCGTCCCCGCCCACGAACCCACCAACTGTCGGATGCCCACCGACACCCGCTCCGGGCGCCGTGCCGGGCGGCCAGGAAAACCGGTAACCCGGATATCGCCCGCCGGCCGAGTGACAGTGGGTCACGTAAGCGTGATCGAGAGATGGGACAGAGATGACCGAGTGAATCACGACGCCATTCGGTTTCGCCTCGACCGCCGACGAGGTGCTCGCCGGAGTCGACCTGACCGGTAAGCGGGCCGTCATCACCGGCGGCGCCGCCGGGATCGGCGTCGAGACCGCCCGCTCGCTGGCCGCCGCCGGCGCCGAGGTGGTGCTCGCGGTGCGTCGGGTCGGTGCGGGCGAGCAGGCCGCGGCCGACATCGCGACCAGCATCGGCGCGGACCGGGTCACGGCCCGCGAGCTGGACGTGGCCAACCAGGATTCGGTACGCCGATTCGTCGCCGGCTGGGACGAGCCACTGCACATCCTGGTCAACAACGCGGGGATCATGGCGCTGCCGGAGCTGGAGCGCACCGCCGAGGGCTGGGAGATGCAGTTCGCCACCAACTTCATGGGGCACTACGCGCTGACCGTCGGCCTGCACGACGCCCTCGCCACGGCCGGTGGCGCCCGGGTCGTGTCGGTGAGCTCCAGCGGCAACCTCTTCTCCCCGGTGGTCTTCGACGACCTGCACTTCGCGTTCCGGCCGTACGACCCCCTGCTGGCGTACGGGCAGTCCAAGAGCGCCGAGGCCCTGCTCGCCGTCGAGGCCGACCGCCGCTGGTCCGGCGAGAACATCCACGCCAACGCGTTGAACCCCGGCGCCATCGCGACCGGGCTGCAGAAGCACACCGGCGGGCTGCGTACCCCGAAGGAGCGGCAGAAGACCCCGCAGCAGGGCGCCGCCACCTCGGTGCTGCTCGCCGCGTCCCCGCTGCTCGACGGCGTGGGTGGCCGCTACTTCGAGGACTGCGCCGAGGCCCCGGTCCGGACCGAGCGGCCCGCCGACTACAGCGGCGTGGCGGCGTACGCGGTCGACGCGGGCAACGCCGAGCGGCTCTGGGAGGTGGCGGCGGACCTCGTCGCCGCCGGTGGCGCCGCCCGCTGACCTCGACGGCCCGGCCCCGGCGGAACCCACCCGGCCGGCCGTCACCGGGGGGAGCGCCGGCCGCCACCGGTGCGCGGACACCACCCGGGCGAGTCCGACCCCGAGTTCCGGGCGGCGGTACGCGACCTCATCGCCCGGCTGCGCTCACCGGACGGCGGATGAGCCGGCGGTGGCCGGTCACTGGTCCTCGGGCAGCTGCTCGGACTCCGCGACCACCGCGCGGATCTTGCGTAGGGTGGCGTCCGGGGCGTGCACCGCGGCACGCCACCGGTCGAGCGTGCGGGTTAGCACCCGGACGTGAAACTGCAACTGGTTGACCTGCTCGCGCAGCAGCCCCAGCTCCGATCGCGCGCTCACCGCCTGGCCCTCCAACTCGGTGATCCGTAGCTGCAGCGGCTGCACGAGCGTCAGGGCGGCCTCCGTCAGCGTGTCGGCGGCGTCGGCCTTGAACTTGCCCCGCTGCGACACGACCGTGGCGATGGCGGCCAGACCTGTCGTCCCGCCGAGGATGCCGAGCAGGCTGAGCAGCACCTGAACCCAGTGCGGCGCTTCGGGTGTCGGTGCCGAGATCACGTGACACCTCCCACGACGCGTCGGTGAGTCGCGCACTGGTGGCCGTAGGCCAGACAGCGGAGGTCGACGGCGATCAGGGCGGCCCGCCAGAAGGCGCCCAGTGGCACGGCGCTGATCAACGACGCCGCGACGAGGCCCTGCGAACCGGTCACCGCCACCGCGTACATGCCGATGATGGTGCCGAGCACCAGCACGGACGCGAGCTCGATGCCGAGGCTGGTGGAGAGCCGACCAGGCCACAGGATGCCGAGCAGACCGCCCACGCCGACCACGATCAGCGCGACCTCCCAGCCGAGCTGGACGGGTTCCGGCATGGACAGCTGGACCGACGGTGCTTGAACGTCGAGCACGAGCAGGAGGAACCCACAGATGGGCGTCGTCACCAGGGCGGCGACCTCGAACGGCTGGCTCTTGGCCCGGGAGCGGGGATGTCCCACGGTGACTCCTTGGTCGAGACCGGAACCGTTGGCCCGCCACCGGCCGCTGTCGTGTCAGGTCGCACGCGCGATCCGGTTCGCGGGTGGCGATGCTTGTGGACGGTCGATGGTCGAGGCGGTCAGCGACTCGCCGTCGTTGGCTGCCGGTAACTGTCTGTGTAGCATCGGTGACCGGCTCTCGTCCACCTGGTGTAAGGTAGCCCGTTCGCAGGTCAGAGCTGGTTTGCGGGGCGTGTGCGCGGCCTACGCGCGAGGGATCGCCGGCACGGCGGCACCCCTCGCGATCAGTGACGAATAGTGTCGGATATCTTACTTTCAGCGGGTGTCTTCGTCCGACCCGCGTATCAGCGCAGGAGCAGGTCCCGCAGCGCCCGGACCACCACGGTCGGCGCCTCCTCCGCCATGAAGTGGCCGCAGGTGACCGTCTGGTGCTCCAGGTCCGGGGCCCAGGCCCGCCACACCCCCGCCGCGTCGTAGCCGAGCGCCGCGCCCCAGTCCTGCGCAAGCACGGTCACCGGCATCCGCAGCAGGTTGCCGGCCGCCCGGTCGGCCGCGTCGTGGACGACGTCGATGCCGGCCGACGCCCGGTAGTCGGCGACGATCGAGGTGACCGCGTTGCGGGACGCCCGCAGGTACGTGGCACGTACCTCGGCCGGCAGCGCGTCCGGGTCGCGGGTCCAGACGTCGAGGAAATGGTTGAAGAACGCGTCCGGGCTGGCGCTGATCAGTTCCTCGGGCAGGCCCGGCGGCTGCGCCATGAGGTACAGGTGGAAGGCGACCGCGGCGCTGGCGCCGTGCAGCACGTCCCACATGTCCAGGGTGGGCAGCACGTCGAGCAGGGCGAGCCGGCTGATCGCCGCCGGGTGGTCGAGGCCGGCGCGGAACGCGACCAGGGCACCCCGGTCGTGCCCGGCCAGGGCGAAGCGCGCATGGCCGAGCGCGCCGGCCAGCGCCACGACGTCGGCGGCCATGGTCCGCTTGGCGTACGCCGTGCCGTCGCTGTCCAGGGGCTTGTCGCTGTCGCCGTAGCCACGCAGGTCGGGGCAGATGACCGTGTGGTCGGCGGCCAGGTCGGCCGCCACGTGCCGCCACATGAGGTGGGTCTGCGGGAAACCGTGCAACAGCACGACCGGTGGTCCGGAGCCACCCACGGCGGCGGTGAGCGTCACGCCGTCGGCGACGGTGACGCGCTGGTAGTCGAATCCGTTGATCCTCGGCTGCACGGAAAACCTTCCTGGGAAGCGGGGTCGGCGGGCGGGGCGCCCGTCGCCGTCGTACGTCATCGAGGCTGCCCGGTGGTGATCAGCAGACGGTCAGCGCCGGATCAGTGCGGGCCGGCACGGCCGCCTAGATTGGTGCCATGACCAGGCAACCGACGCCGCCGGTGGGGGTGACGTTCGGCGTACTCGGGCCGGTGACCGCCACCGCCGCGGGCGGCCCGGTCCCGCTGCGGGGACACCGGCAGCGCCTGGTGCTGGCCCGGTTGCTGATCGCCCACGGCCGGGTGGTGCCGGTGGAACGCCTCGTCGACGACCTGTGGGAGGTCCCGCCGGACGGCGCGGTGGGTGCGATCCGCACCTTCGTCGCCGACCTGCGCCGGGCGTTGGAGCCCGACCGGCCGCCCCGGCAGCCACCCCGCCTCCTGGTCACCGAACCCCCGGGGTACGCGCTGCGGGCCGCCCCGGGCACGGTGGACGCCGACCGCTTCGAGGCGGCCGTCGGCGAGGCGGGACGGCTGCTGGGCGGGGAACTGCCCGCGCCGGCCCTGACCGCGCTGGACGCGGCGCTCGGGCTGTGGCGGGGTCCCGCGTACGCGGACTGCGCGGGCGCCCTCTGGGCCGTCGCGGAGATCAACCGGTTGAACGAGCTGCGGATGCTCGCCGTCGAGCGGCGCGCCGAGGCGCTGCTCGCGCTGGGTCGTCCGGACGAGGCCGCCGCCGACCTGCCAGCCCACCTCGCCAGCCATCCGCTGCGGGAGGACGCCTGGCGGTTGCTCGCGCTGGCCCGGTACCGCGCCGGCCGGCAGGGTGAGGCGCTGGCCGCGCTGCGCGAGGCCCGCGACGTCCTGGTGGCTGAGCTGGGTCTGGACCCGGGGCCCGAGCTGCGCCGGCTGGAGGGCGACATCCTGGCCCAGGCGCCGCACCTGACCCAGGCCCCCGCCGTGGCCGTGGCAGACCGTGCCGGACCCGTTCGGGACGGTGGGTCCGCAGCGGCGCCGCAGCGACCGTTCGTCGGGCGGGACGTGGAGCTGGAGCGGCTGCGGCACGCGGGCCAGGTCGCCGCCCGGTCCGGCCGGCCCACGCTCGCCCTGCTCAGTGGGGAGCCGGGCGCCGGCAAGACGGCCCTGGCCGAGGCGCTGACCCGGCAGCTCGCCGCCGAGAACTGGACCACGGCCTGGGGCCGCAGTCCCGAGTACGAGGGCGCCCCGGCCGCCTGGCCGTGGACCCAGATCACCGACACGCTCACCGAGCCGTCCGGGTCGGGCGGGCCGGCGGGACCGGGCGAGCCGGCGGGACCGGGCGAGCTGTCCGGGTCGGGCGAGCCGCTGGACGGCGGTGGGACGGCCGGGACCGGTGGCGCGGGTGACCCCGCCGTGGCCCGGTTCCGTCGGCACCGCGCGGTGGCGTCGTTGGTCTCCGCCGTCGCCGACCGGGGGCCCCTCCTGCTGGTCCTGGACGACCTGCACCGCACCGACGGCGACACCCTGGATCTGCTCACCGCCCTGCTCACCGGGCCGCAGCCGGCCACCGGGCCGGTGCTGGTCCTGGGCACCTACCGGGCCACCGAGATCAGCCCGGAGCTGACCGCCGCCCTGGCCCGCGCCGCCGGGCTCGAACCGGTGCGCGTATACCTCGGCGGCCTGTCTCCCGAGGCGATCGGCGAGCTGGCCCGCGCCCTCGTCGGAGGGGACCTGGACCCGCCCACCGTCGGGCTGATCCATCACCGCAGCGGCGGCAACCCGTTCTTCGTCCGGGAGCTGGCCCAGTTGTACGCCGGTGCGGGCGGCGCGGCGCTGGCGGCGGTGCCGCCCGGGGTGCGTGATGTCATCCGGCACCGCCTCGCCCAGTTGCCCGCACCGACCCGTACCGTGCTGCGGCAGGCGGCGATGCTCGGCCGGGACGTCGACCCCGCGGTGCTCGGCGCGCTGACCGGCGACCCGGCGGCGCTGCTGGACGCCGTGGACCGCGCGTTGCAGGCCGGGTTCCTGACCGAGCGGGAGCCCGACGGGCGACTGCGGTTCACCCACATCCTGGTCCGCGACACGCTCTACGCGGACCTGTCCGCGGCGCGTCGCGCGGCCTGGCACGCCGCCGTCGCCGAGGCGTTGCGGCGGCGCCAGCCCGTCGACCCCGCCACGCTCGCCCACCACCTGCTGCGTGCCGGCGGCCCGGCAGCCGCCCACCAGGCCGCGGGCTACGCCCGTACCGCCGCCGAACAGGCCGAACGCGCCGGCAACCCGCACGAGGCGGCCCGGCTGTGGGCGCAGGTCATCGACGCGTACGACCGGGCCGGGGGGACCGAGCGGCGCGAGCGGTTGAGCGCGGTGCTGGGTCTGGGGCGTGCTCTGGCGGTGACGGGCCGGTTGGCCGATGCGCGCGGGTACCGCGCCGAGGCGATCGCCGATGCCGAGGCGGTCGGTGACCCCCGGCTGACGGCGGAGGTGCTGGCCGGTTTCGACGTGCCCGCCATCTGGACCCGCAACGACGACGATCTGCTCTCCGAGCGGATCGTGCGCGCCGCCGAGAACGCCCTGACCGGCCTCGGCCCGACCGGCTCGGCGCAGCGCAGCCGGCTGCTGAGCACGCTCGCGCTGGAGCTGCGCGGCACCACAGGTGACCGTGGCCGCCGGGCCGCCGCCGAGGCCGAGCGGATCGCCCGGACCGTCGCCGACCCCGGGTTGCTGGCCTTCGCGCTGAATGCGCGTTTCATGCACGCCTTCCACCGCGTCGGGCTGGCCGCCGAGCGGGCCCGGATCGGCGCGGAGCTGATCGACCTGGCCACTGCGCGCAAATTGGTGACCTTCGAGGTGCTGGGTCACCTCATCCTGGTCCAGTCGGGCTGCGCGCGAGCCGACCGGGCCGGCGCGGACGAGCACGCCCGTGCCGCCGACCGCCTCGCCCAGCGGTACGAGTTGCCGCTGGTCGGGGTCTTCACCGGCTGGTACGCCGCGCTGCGCCGGGCGTTGGGCGGCGACCGGGAGGCGGCGGCGACCGCGTACCGGGCGGCCGCCGAACGGCTCCCCGGCGACGCCATGCCGGGTCTGGCCCACGGACTGCTGCCCCTCGCCCTGCTCGGCCTGCGCCTGGCCGAGGCCGTCAGCGCCGACCCGCTGGCGCGCGCGCCGACAGGTGCGCGCCGAACGGGCTACGACCAGCCGGTGTCCGGGTCAGCCGGCCAGCGGCCGATCCCCGGGCCGGACGACGAGGACTGGGCGGGCCTGGACTGGGGGCCGCACGAGCCGTGGGTCCGCCCGCTGCTGGTCGCGGCCGAGGGGGACCTCGGCGCCGCCCGAGCGGCCCTGCGGGTCCTCCCGGACGGGCCGCACGACCTGCTGCGGGAGGTGCGGCTGTGCCTCACCGCGCGGGCCGCCGTCGGCGACCGGCCCACCATGGAGCGCGTCGCCGCCGCGCTCCGGCCGGCCGCCGGCGAACTGGCCGCCGGCAGCGGGGTGCTCACCGTCGGCCCGGTGGCCGGGCACCTCGCCGACCTGGCCACCGCCCTGGGCCGCGACGAGGAAGCCGCCGTGCACCGTCGTACCGCCCGCCTGCTCACCGCGCGCGTCCGCACCGCCGATCCGGCCTGACCCGGCCGGGGGCGCGTCCCCCGCGCTCGGACGCCCGGCGACTTGCCCGTTCCTGTGGAACCGGCAACCGGGGTGCGATCAGATGGAACAACCCGGCGTTCGTCGTCGGCCGGGGATCGAGGGGGTACGCCGTGCAGGTGCTCGTCCTGATCGTGGTGGTGGGCGTCACCGTCCTGGTCGGCACCACCCTCGGCGGCCGGTACCGGGTGGCGCCGCCGGTGCTGCTCATCGGGTTCGGGGTGCTGCTCGGGCTGGTGCCGCCGCTGTCCGAGGTGACCCTGGAGCCGGACCTGGTGCTGCTGATCTTCCTGCCCGCGATCCTCTACCGGGAGAGCCTCACCATCAGCCTGCGCGAGATCCGGGCCAACCTGCCGGTGATCGGGCTGCTCGCCGTGGTGCTCGTGGTGCTCACCATGGTCACGGTGTCCCTGACCGCGCAGGCGTTCGGCGTGCACCCGGCAGCCGCCTGGGTGCTCGGCGCGGTCCTCGCGCCGACCGACGCCGCCGCGGTCACCGGCCTGGCCAAGCGCCTGCCCCGGAAGCTGCTCACCACCCTGCACGCGGAGAGTCTGATCAACGACGGCACCGCCCTGGTGATCTTCGGGGTGACCGTGGGTCTGCTCACCCAGAGCGAGAAGCCGGGGGTGCTGGGCATCGGCGAGGAGTTCGTCGGGGCGGGCGTCGGCGGGGTGGTCGCCGGTCTGCTGGTGGGCGCCGCCGTGGTGCTGATCCGCAAGCGGCTCGACGACCCGCTGCGCGAGGGGGCGCTGAGCGTGCTGACACCGTTCGGCGCGTTCCTGCTCGCCGACTCGGTGCACGCCAGCGGTGTGCTGGCCGTCGTGGTCGCCGGCCTGGTGCTGGCGTACGCCGGTCCGCGGGTGATCCGCGCCCGGTCCCGGGTGCTGGCGTACGCGTTCTGGGACCTGTCCACGTTCCTCATCAACGGCGGGCTGTTCGTGCTGCTCGGCACGCAGATCCCCCGGGCGGTGAAGGACATCTCCAGCACCTCGCCGGGCCGGGCCCTGGCGATCGTGCTGGTGGTCACCCCGGTCGTCGTCGCCACCCGGCTGCTGTTCCTCTACCTGACGGCGGAGTCGGCGAAGCTGCGCCGCCGGATGCTGGACGAGGACCAGTCGGCGTCCAACTGGCGGGTGGGGATCGTGGCCGGCTGGTCCGGTTTCCGGGGCGCAGTGTCGCTCGCCGCCGCGCTGGCCGTCCCGACGATGACGGCCGCCGGTACACCGGTGGTCGAACGCGACCTGATCATCTTCGTCACCGCGCTGGTCATCGTCGTGATCATGCTCGTGCAGGGCACCACCCTGCCGCTGGTGGTGCGCTGGGCGGGGCTGACCGGCGACCCCGAACGCGTCGACGAGGCCCGGCAGGCCCGCCTGCGCGCCACCCAGGCCGGCCTGGACGCGCTGCCGCAGGTCGCCGCCGAGGTCGGCGTCGAGGGGGAGGCGGTACGTCGGCTACAGGCCGAGTACCAGCGGCACCTGGCGGACGTCAACGACAGCGGTGGGCGTACCGCCGAGGAACGCCGGCTGGACCGCCGACTGCGCCTCGGCGTCCTGGCCCACAAGCGGCGGGAGCTGACCCGGCTGCGCGACAACCGGGAGATCGACGACCTGGTGCTCCAGGAGCTTCAGGCCGCCCTGGACAACGAGGAGATCCGGCTGCTGGGGCGGGGACCCAACGAGTGAACACCCGCCGGTGCGGCCCGGTCCGGGCCTGACGGATTGGTGACACCGCCCGCCACGCGTGCGGGACATTCGGCCACGTCGTCGGCGGGTACGGTAAGAACCGGTTCGGCGTCCGTCGATGTGTTCGGTCCGCGAGGGGGTGCCCATGACCACCGGAGGGAGCGAGGCCGACCTGCGGGCGGTCACCGAGCGGGAGTTCCTCGACGAGCTGGTGGCGGTCACCCGCGAACGCGTCGCCACCGAGTTCCTCTACCTGATGGCGCAGGACGACGCCGTCATCGGCGTCCAGTGGGAGCAGCCCGGCGTGGACCACCTCCGCCGCTACCGGGTGCGTGACGCCTGCCCGCACTGCGTCGTCCTCGCGGGGGTGTTGGCGCTGGCGCCGATGCTGCCGCTGGACGTGCTGCGCGCCGGGCGCACCCGAGGGCAGTACGAGACGGTGCTGCGCACCGGCCGGCTGCCCCACCTGGCGTTCGCCCGTCCGGCCGGTCCGCCCGGCGCGAGCTGGCTGGGGGACTGCCACGCGGTCGACGGTGACCCGCACTCCGCCGCCGACTGCCCGAGGCACGCCGTGGCCTCGCCCACCGGCGACCCGCTGGAGCTGCGCCTCGGGTCGCTGCCCCGGGCCGTCCGGGAGCTGTACCCGCACGACGGCGCCGCGACCGCCGACCTGGCGCAGCGGTTGCGGATCGCCCAGGACTGGCGGACCGACGCGCAGGCGGTGGCGAGCGGCATCCGCGAGGCGGCGGCGACCTGGGCGTTCCTGCGCACCTCCTGCGTGCTGGGCGTGCCGGTGCCCGGCGTCAACGGTCTCGTGCTCACCCTGCCACCGGGCCCGGCCCCGGACGACCGGCCCCTGTCCGAGCTGCACGCCGCGACGGTGCGCGCCGTGCCCACCGGTGGCCCGCTGCCCTACCAGGAGCGGGCCTGCCTGCTGCCGGAGCCGGCGTCGGGTACGCACCGCATGCCGACGTACGCCGGCGCAATGGACCTGACCGCCGCGGCGCCGGTGCGTACGCTGCGGCTGCCGTCGCCCCGCCGGCCGCTGAGCACCACCGGCCGGGGCGTGCTGCTGCTCTACGAGGCCCGGCACGCCATGGGCCGGCACGTCGCGAGCGCGCCGGTGCGCGACGCCGCGTACTGGGATTCCGAAGCGGCGTTGAACGTCTTCGAGTTCACTCTGCTGGAGCGGGTCGCCGGGCGGCACTACCAGGAGGCGGTGGCCGCCTACCTGCAGGCGCTGCGCCGGGAGGGCGACCTGCTCACCCGCCCGCACAAGGTGCTCGACCGGCCCCGGCGCAAGGCGCTCTCGCTGGCGTTCGGCGGGCTGGACGACGAGGAGCTGCACCTGTGGGCGTCGGTCGCGTACCGCAACGCCATCCTGGAGCTGCTCGGCGACCTGAAGGCGTTTGCGGTGCACCTGCGCCTCCAGGCCGGCTGAGCGGTCGTCTCAGAGCACCTGGGCGAGGAAGCGGCGGAGCCGGGGATGCTCGGCGCCCTCGAAGATCCTCTCCGGCGGGCCGGCCTCCAGCACCACACCCCGGTCCATGAAGGCGACGGTGTCGGCGACGTGCCGGGCGAAGCCCATCTCGTGGGTGACCACCACCATCGTCATTCCGGCGGCGGACAGGTCGGCCATCACCCCGAGCACCCCCTTGACCAGTTCCGGGTCGAGCGCCGAGGTGGCCTCGTCGAAGAGCATCACCTCGGGCCGCAGCGCCAGCGCCCGGGCGATCGCCACCCGCTGCTGCTGACCACCGGAGAGCTGCGCCGGCCGGGCATCGGCCTTGCCGGCGAGCCCCACCAGCTCCAACTGGGCGCGGGCGACGGCCACCGCCTCGTCCTCGCCGAGCTTGCGCAGCCGGCGCAGCGCCAGGGTGACGTTGCGCAGCACGCTCATGTGCGGGAAGAGGTTGAACTGCTGGAAGACCATGCCCACCCGCTGGCGCAGCGCGTCCGGATCGTCGCGCAGGACGCTGCGCCCGTCCAGCAGCACGTCGCCGCGGTCGGGCTCGATGAGCCGGTTGAGGGTACGCAGCAGAGTGGACTTGCCCGACCCGGACGGCCCGATCACGCAGGCGGTCCCACCGCGCTGCACGGTCAGGTCGACGCCGCGCAGCACGCGGTTCGGCCCGAAGGCCAGGTGGACGTCGCGCGCCTGGAGGCTGACCGAGGTGGTGGTCGCGGTGGTGGTCATCGCCGGTCTCCTTCCGGGGCCCCGGTCAGCGCCGGGTCGTCCTCGTCCTCGTCGTCGGCGGGTGCGGTGGCCGGCCGGCCGTGGCGCAACCGCCGGTCGATCGCGTTCACGACGTGCGTCAGCGGGACGGTCAACGCCAGGTAGAAGAGTCCGGCGAGCAGCAACGCGGACTCGTTGCCGGTGGTGGCCGCATAGTCCTGCCCGATGCGGAACAGCTCCCGCTGGCTGGCCACCAGGCCGAGGAAGTAGACCAGGCTGGAGTCCTTGATCAGCGCGATGAGCTGGTTGACCCAGGCGGGCAGCACCCGCCGGATGCCCTGCGGGATGATCACCAGCCGCATCGCGTCGGCCCAGGAGAAGCCGAGTGCCCGCGCGCCCTCCAACTGGGCCGCCTCCACCGACTGGATGCCGGAGCGGAAGATCTCCCCGATGTACGCCGCCGCGATCAACGACAGCGCGAGGATGCCCAGCGGGTACGGGTCCGGTCCCCAGACCTGCATGCCGAGCGGTGCCAGCCCGACGCCGATCAGCAGGATCGTCGCCGCGGCCGGCAGCCCTCGGAAGACGTCGGTGTAGACGCGCGCCGGCCAGCGCAGCCACCGGCTGCGGGAGATGCCGGCCACGGCCAGCAGCAGGCCGAACACCGTGCCGAGCAGGGCGGCGGAGACCGCCAGGATCAGCGTGTTGGGCAGCCCGACGGTCAGCATCTCGGGCAGCGCCTCGCGCATCGCGTCGGCGTCGAAGAAGGTCTCCCACAGGGTGCTCAACGGATCCATCGGTCGCCTCTCCTACCGCCCCGCTCGCTCGTCACCGGTTCAGGACGCGGCCGACGCCGACGCCGACGGCGCCGCCACGGTGCCGCTGCCCGGGGTGAAGTCCGCCGGGATCGGGCGGCCCGGGTAGTACTGGGCCTGCAACCGGCTCCAGGTGCCGTCGGCGATCACCTCGTCGAGGCCCTTGTTCAGCGCCTCGCGCAGCTTGTCGCTGCCCTTGGCCACGGCGTACGCGGTCGGCGCCGGGCTGAGCTGCTTGGCCGCCACGGTGATCTTGCCGTTGCTGTCGGCGGCCGACTTCTCGCCGATCTCCGCCGGGGCGATCCACGCGTCGGCGGTGCCCGCCTTGAGCTGGTTGAGCGCGCCGTTGTAGTCCGGCACCCGCACCGGGTCGAGCTGCTTGCCGGTGGCGTAGTCGTCCTGGACGGTGCCCTGCACCACCACGACCCGCTTGCCGGCGAGCTGGTCGAACCCGGTGATCGGCGAGCCGGCCGGCACGTCCAGCCCGAAGTAGCCGAAGTCGTAGCCGTTGCCGAAGTCGACTGTCTTCTTCCGCGCCTCGGTGATCGTGATCGAGGAGCTGCCGACGTCGAACTTGTGGTTGTTGACCTGGGAGAGCAGCGCGGAGAAGTCGGTGCCGACGAACTCGACCTTCAGGCCGAGCTTGCCGGCGACCGCGGTCAGCAGGTCGTTGTCGAAGCCGGTGAACTTACCGTCCTTGAGGTACACGTTCGGTGGGGCGTCGGTCAGCGTGCCGGCACGCAGCACGCCGGCCTGCGCCAGGCCGTACGGGTTGCCAGCGGTGTCGTTCGAGGCGTCGTCGGTGCCGCAGGCGGTCAGCGCGCCGGCAACCACAAGGGCCGCCCCAACGGCAACGGCACGGCTCAAGCCAGAAGAAAATCGCACGGGTGTCTCCAAAAGGGTGTGTCGACCCGGTCGATCATGAAGTTGTTGCCCCGACACGCCGGTCGGGCGGGCAACAACATCATGATCGACGCGAGGGGTGGGGTGGGCGTGGTGCGCCCGGGGGAGGGAGGGGAGGGGAGGGGTTAGCGCGTGGGGCGGTGGTTACACGCCGCGCTGCACATTCGCATCAGGTCCACGTGGCGACGCCGGGTCAGGGGCGGCGTGAGCCGACCGGCCGGTGGCGTGGGGCTGAGAATGCGCATACGGTCTCCCGGGTCTGTTGCTGACCTGGGTGCCAGGCCACGCTTGCGCCGGCGTCCTGCCGGTGCCTGGTCTTCACCCGGGGCACCCCACCGCGGAGGAGGGTTGCCGGCCAGCGAGCCGGGGCTTCGCGCTGGCACTCATGACCTGCGCCGAGGCTAGCAGCTCCCACCTGTGGATCGTCCAGCCGTTATGACCACGCTCACCGCCGGCGCCGGTTCGACCGGCAGGTCAACCGGCGTGCACGTGCGGCCGGCGGCGCGGGTCGGGCTCTTGGCGACGCAGGATCTCCCGGGTGACCGAGGCGATGGCGCCCTGCCCGAACGCCAGGTAGCGCAGGAGGTTGCGACCCGGGCCACCCTCGCTCCATTCGAAGTAGATGTGTGGGCGTCGCCTGCTCCGGTCGCGGATCTCCAACAGCAGGGCGGCGAGCGCGGTGGGCACCGAGGAGCCGGTCAGGCTGAGCACCTGGTAGCTGTCGTGCGCCACGCTGCCGCGCACCGGCAGCTCGGTCTCGAAGTCCGACGGGTCGGTGACGTGGACCTCGACGAAGATGACGTCGCTGTCGTCGGGGAAGTCGTTGTCCGCCATGGTCTGCGCCAGCTTGGCGCGGTATTCGGCCGGGTCGCGGCGGTCCGGCTCGTGCGCGATGAGGCGGATCCGACGGGTGGCACGCTCGTCGATCATCCGGGCGGCGGTCGGATCCAGCTCGACGTGGTCGACTCGCACCTCGTAGGCCCGTACGAGCCGGGACAGCACCGACACCAGGATCATCCCGCCGATGAAACAGGCGGCGATCTTGACGCCGTCGGGGCGTTCCACGACGTTCGCCAGGGTGGTGTAGACGAAGATCAGCGCGATGGCCCCGAAGGCGTACATCCGCCCCCGCTGCCGCCGTCGTCGCGCCGCGAGGGTCACGGCCGTCGCCGCCGAGGTGATCAACACCAGGACCCCGGTGGCGTACGCGCCGCCCTGCGCGTCCACGCTGGCGGAGAAGATCACCGTGATCAGGAATGCCACCGAGGTGAAGACCAGCACCAGCGGCCGGACCGCCCGCGCCCAGGTAGGGGCCATGCCGTAGCGCGGCAGATACCGGGGTACGAGATTGAGCAGCCCGGCCATCGCCGACGCGCCCGCGAACCACAGGATCCCGATCGTGGACAGGTCGTAGACGGTGCCGAAAACGCCGCCGAGGTGCTGGTGCGCCAGGTAGGCCAGGGCCCGGCCGTTCGCCGGCCCGCCCGGTTTGAACGCCTCCGGCGGGATCAGCACGGTGGTGGTCACACTGCTGGTGATCAGGAAGACGCTCATCGTCGCGGCGGCGGTGGTGAGCAGCCGCCGCGCCCCCCGGATCCGGCCCAGCGGCCGGTCCTCCGAGTCCTCGCGATCCCCCCGGATGTGCGGCATCACGGCCACCCCGGTCTCGAAACCGGACAGGCCCAACGCCAGCTTCGGGAACACCAGCAGGGACAGCCCGACCACCAGCAGGGGATCGCCGTGCCCGGTGCTCAGCGCGGTGGTCCAGTCCCCGACCGCGCTCGGGTGGGTCACCACCCGCCACAGCGCGTCGGCGATCACCACCGCGTTCAGCGCCAGGTAGACCGCGACCAGGACGACGGCGATCCCGATGGCCTCGCCGAATCCCTTGAGGAACACCGCGCCCAGCAATGCCACCAGCAGCAGCGTGATGGCCACCTCGTGTCCCTTGAGCCCGCTCGGCCAGAACGGGTTCTCGTCGAGGTGGGCGGTCGCGTCCGCCGCCGAGAGGGTGATGGTGATGATGAAGTCGGTGGCCGCGAAACCGAGCAGCACCAGCACCAACAGCTTGCCCGGCCAGTAGCTCAGCAGGCGTACGAGCATCGCGATCGAGCCCTCACCGTGCGGGCTCTCCACCGCCACCCGCCGGTACACCGGCAGCGCGCCCAGCAGCGTCACCAGCACCAGCACCAGCGTCGCCACCGGCGACAGCGCCCCGGCCGCGAGCGCCGCGATGCCCGGCTGGTAGCCCAGCGTCGAGAAGTAGTCGACACCGGTCAGGCACATCACCTTCCACCACGGGTGGTGCCGATCCTCAGGCGGGCGGCCGCCCGGGCCGGAATGCCGCGCGGCCCGCTCCGTACCGCCGTCGAGCAGCCAACCGCGCAGCCGCCCGGCGCGCCTGTTGCCCTGCACCGGCGCTTCCCCCGTCCTCCGCCCATGGTCACCGCGAGTATCCGCCCGGCCACACGCGCCCGTCCCCAGGTACGCCGAACCCGCCCGTACCGGGTGGGGACGGCCGGCGAGTCGGAGGGTTTCGGGCCGGGGGCAGGGGGGATGCAGCGCCTCCGGCGCGCCTCGCACCGAATCGTCCGGTCGGGCCGGGAGGCCGCCGGATCGGATGCCACCGGGGAAGGAGCGGGTCATGGTCGGCGGCCGTCGCTTCCGCCCGGGTGGTGGCTTCGGCCGTCAGCTCGACGAGCACGAGACCCGCGTCGGCGTGCCGCCGCCGGAGCCGCCCCCGCCCGCCGGTGGCATGGTGGACAGTGCCGTCTACATCCGGGGACACCGGATCGCGTCGCCGGCCGGCCTCGCCGAGACGTACTCCTGCCTACAGGAGCAGGACGACGCGATGGCCTGGATCGGGTTGTACCGGCCCGACATCGACCAGATCTCCTCGCTGGCGCGCGAGTTCCGCCTGCACGACCTGGCGGTGGAGGACGCGATCAACGCCCACCAGCGACCCAAGCTGGAGCGGTACGGGCACACGCTGTTCGTGGTGTTGCGTGCCGCCCGCTACGACGACCTGCGGGAGGAGGTCGAGTTCTCCGAACTGCACCTGTTCATCGGGCCCGGTTTCGTGGTGACGGTCCGCCACGGGGAGGTCCCCGACCTGGCGGCGGTCCGGCGCCGGATGGAGGCCGACGCGCCGATGCTCGCCCAGGGGCCCGAGGCGGTCCTGTACGCGATCCTCGACCAGGTCGTCGACGGGTACGCGCCGGTGGTCGCCGGGTTGGAGAACGACATCGACGAGATCGAGACCCAGGTCTTCGGGGGTGACCCGAACGCCAGCCGGCGCATCTACGGGCTCAGCCGGGAGGTCATCGAGTTCCAGCGGGCCGCCCGGCCGCTGCTCACCATGCTCGACGCGTTGGCCACCGGCGCCGGCAGCTACGGCACGGACGAGGAGCTGCGCCGCTACCTGCGTGACGTGACCGACCACCTCACCCAGGTTGTCGAGCGGGTGGACGGGTTCCGGCACCTGCTGCAGAACATCCTCACCGTCAACGCCACACTCGTCTCGCAGCAGCAGAACGAGGAGATGCGCAGCCTGACCGCGGCCAGCTACGCGCAGAACGAGGAGTTGAAGAAGGTCTCCTCGTGGGCCGCGATCCTGTTCGCCCCCACGCTCATCGGCACCGTGTACGGCATGAACTTCGTCCACATGCCGGAGCTGAACTGGCGCTTCGGCTACCTGTTCGCGCTGCTGCTGATGCTGCTGGTCTGCGGAACCCTCTATCTGGTCTTCAAGCGGCGCGGCTGGCTCTAGCAGCGGGGCGCGAGGCTCACTCGATGCCGCGCAGGATGTGCCGCTCGTCCTCGCTGTCGTCGTCACCGGCGCCGATGCGACCGAGCAGCACGGCGGCGGCCCAGATGGTCAGGGGCGTGGCCGCCCCGGTCATCCCGCCACCGGTCCGGTCGTGGCTGGTCTGGCTCCGCTCCGTGCGCGGTGGCCTGCGCTGAGCCTGCATGGGCCCTGCCTCTCCTCGTCGAAGCCGCCGCGGGCGGCCCGCTCGCGCGGGTCACCACCGGTACGGCATCCACGTCGAACCATCCCACGCCCGGCCGCATCCGCACCCCCTGTTTTCGGTTTCCCGACTGTCGCCCGCCAAACCGGACATCTCGCCTCGATGGTGCACCGACCGGCCGAATGGGTAGCGAGGTACAGGTGAGCGGATCTCTCGACACCGCCGTCCGGGTCGCCACCGGACGTGAAGCCCTGCCTCGCTACCTCGTCGCGGCGACGCTCGCCCGCGGCGCGGACGCCGGCGCGACCGTGGGAGTGGTGTTGCTGGCCACCGTGTCGCAGGTCGGGGCGACCCGGCCGGCGCTGCTCGGCGTACGCGCCGGACGCCATGCGGACGCAGGTGTTCGTGTCGACGGCGGCCCTGAAGGTGGCCGCCGGCTCGCTCGGGACCGGGCTGGCCGGTGCGCTCGCCCCGCTGGGTCCGCGCCTGCTGCTGGTGGCCGGGGCATCCATCGCGCTCGCCGCAGCCGTGGCGGCGACGGTGTCCGCGCGGCGGCGCGTCGACCGCCAGGACGGCTGGGACCTTGACAAACCCTAGGCCAGCGGATGGGTGATGCCGCGGGCGTGGTCGGTGAGGGCCGCGCCGACCACGGTCGCCGCCAGCGGCAGCACCTCCAGGCAGCGGCGCACCGCGGCGGCCATCAGCGTGTTCGGCACCCGCATGGACAGCGTGCAGTGCGGCACCCAGCGCCCCGGCTGGTAGTGCTCGACCAGGGTGATCCCGGCGGCGGCGAGCCGGCCGTGCACCAACCGGTGGTGCGCGAGCAACTCCGGGGTGGGCGCCGGGCCGAGCCAGAGCACCCGTCCGACGAACTGCCCCGTGTACTGGAAGTCCAGTCGTAGTGGGGCCGCCACGACCGTTCCGCGCAGCGCCTCGGCGACCTGTTCGGGGTCGAAGCGGGGCGCGACCGCGAGCGACACGTGCGGGCGGTGGCGCTGCTCCAGCAGCGAGCGCATGCTCTGCACGCCCTCGGCCTCCAACGCGTCCCACAACACCCGGATCCGCCGGGTGGCGTCCGGGTCCAGATACAGCTCCAGCGCCGCGACCACGTGATCACCGTAGCGGCCGAGGTCTGGCTGTCGGTGTCGGGCGGTACCGTGATCGGAAACCGACCAGGAGGCGTGCCCCGTGGACGTGAGTGACCTGCTGACCGAGACGTACGACCGGCTGCCCGACCTCGTCCGCGCGGCGGTCGACGGCCTCACCCCGGAGCAGCTGCGTCGGGCGCCCGGCGAGGGCGCCAACCCGGTCGGGTGGCTGGTCTGGCACCTCACCCGCGTCCAGGACCACCACGTCGCCGACCTGCTCGACGCCGAGCAGATCTGGGTCAACGGGGACTGGGCGGGGCGGTTCGGGCTCACCGCTGACCCGCACAACACCGGCTACGGCCACACGCCCGCGCAGGTGGCGGAGGTGCGCCCGGAGAGCGCGCAGGCGCTGATCGACTACTACGAGGCGGTTTCGGCGCGTACCGGATCGTTCCTGGCGGGGCTGCGCCCGGCGGACCTGGACCGCGTGGTGGACGAGTCGTGGGACCCGCCGGTCACTCTCGGCGTGCGGCTGGTCAGCATCGCCGACGACGACCTGCAACACGCCGGGCAGGCCGCCTACGTCCGCGGCCTCGTCGAGGCCGTCTGACCCGCGTCCCCCGGTTCACCCGGTTCGGGTGACTCCCGCTCACCCCGCGCCGGGTGATTCTGCGGGGATGCGGGAGGTGACCTGATGGGTACGACGGCGGCGCGGTTCCTGCAGGACCTGGACGCCGGCCGGCGCCCCGACCTGTCCGAGACCACCGCCGGGACGCTGCGGCTGGACATGCGCGGCGACGGCTGTACCGATCACTGGTACCTGACCGTCGCTGACCAGCACGTCCAGGTGACCCGGTCGGCCGACGACGCCGACCTGCTGGTGCGCGCCGATCGGGCGGTCTTCGACGAGTTGGCCAGCGGTCAGCTGCACCTCGCCGAGGCGTTGCTGCGCAACGAGCTGACCGTGCGGGGCGACATGGCACTGCTGTTGCTGCTGCGGCGGATCTTCCCCGGCCCGGCCGACGCCCGGCATCCCCGTGCGCTGGGCCGGGCGGCCCTCGCGAGACAGGAGGGGTCGCGATGAGGCAGGAGCAGGTGCACGTGATCGCCGGCAACGTGTTCGCGATCAGCGACGCCCAGGGCGACATGGAGGTCGACCCGCAGGCGCCGGTCGGGCTCTTCTCGTTCGACACCCGCTTCCTGTCCCGGTGGGTGCTCAGCGTCGACGGGGAACGCCTCAACGCGCTCTCCCGCGACGACATGACGTACTTCGAGACCCGGTTCGTCCTGGTGCCCGGTGCGGCGAGCCACTACGTGGACGCCGACGTGTCGATCATCCGGCACCGCTCGGTGCACGACTGCTTCCACGAGCAGATCACCGTGCTCAACCATTCGCCGAAGCCCGCCGACTTCACCGTGCGGATGGAGGTGGGCGCTGACTTCACCGACATCGCCGAGATCGCCGACGTCGCACGGCCCCGACCGCGGGCCGTCCACGTCGCGGTCGACGCCCACCGTGCGGCACTCGTGCTGCGCTACGAGCGGGAGCGGTTCGGCCGCGTCACCACGGTGCACAGCACCGCCCCCGCCGAGGTCGACGAGGAGGGGCTCACGTTCCGGATCAGCGTTCCGCCCGAGGGGAAGTGGGAGACCACCCTGCACGTCAGCATGACGATGCGGGGCGAGGGTGACCGGGACATGCGCGCCGATCTGGAGTCGCACCAGCAGGTCCTGCGGCGGGGAATGGGTGACGACCTGACCGCGTGGTTGGCCCGGGCCCCGCAGTTGGTGGCCGAACGGGCGGGCCTGGAGGAGACGTACCAGGGCGCTCTGGCCGCCCTGGCGGCGCTGCGGTACCAGCCGCTGGCGTACACCGACCGGGTGCCGGTCGGCGGCCTGCCGTGGGCGATGGGAATGTGCGGGCGGGACAGCATCATCACCTGCCTGCAGAGCCTGGCGTTCACCCCCGAACTGGCCCGCGCGACGCTGCGGATGCTGGCGCTGCTGCAGGGTGGCCAACTCGACGACGAGCACGACGAGGAGCCGGGCAAGATCCTGGTCCAGTTGCGCTACGGCGAGTTGGCCGCGTTCGGGGAGCGGCCCAACGCGTTGTACTACGGCGCGGCCGACACCACCCCGCTGTTCGTGGTCCTGCTCGACGAGTACGAGCGCTGGTCCGGCGACGCGGAGCTGGTCCGCGAGCTGCGCCACCCGGCCCGGCGGGCGCTGGACTGGATCGACGAGTACGGCGACATGACCGGCGACGGTTACGTGCGCTACCAGCGCCGCAACGAGCGGCACGGCGCGGTAAACCAGTCCTGGAAGGACTCCCGGGACGCGATCGTCGACGCGCACGGGCGGTTGCCCGCGTTTCCCCGCGCCACCTGCGAGTTGCAGGGCTACGCGTACGACGCGAAGCGGCGCGGCGCCCGGCTGGCCCGCGAGTTCTGGGGCGAGCCCGAGTACGCCGACCGGCTCGATCGGGAGGCGACGGCGCTCAAGGAGCGGTTCAACCGGGACTTCTGGTTGCCGCACCGGGAGTACTACGCGTTGGCGCTGGACCCGTACGGCGAGCAGGTCGACGCCCTGACGTCCAACATCGGGCACCTGCTGTGGAGCGGGATCGTCGCGGACGATCGCGCCGAGGCGGTCGCCGAGCACCTGCTCGGGCCGCGGCTGTTCAGCGGCTGGGGGGTGCGGACGTTCGCCACCGGCCAGCGCCCGTACAACCCGGTGGGCTCGCACCTCGGGGCGGTGTGGCCGTCGGACAACGCCCTGATCGCCGCCGGTCTGCGGCACTACCGTTTCGACACGCACGCGGCCCGGATCGCGGCCGGCATCTTCGACATGGCGCAGACGCTCGGCGGAGCGGTGCCGGAGCTGATCGCCGGCTACGAGCGGAGCCTGACCAAGTATCCGGTCCAGTTGCCCTCGGCCGGTCGTCCCCAGTCGTGGTCCTCGGGCGCGCTGCTGATGTTGCTGGGCACCCTGTTGGGCCTGCGGCCCACCGGCGAGAACCTGCTGGTGAATCCCGCCCTGCCCAGCGGCTTCGGCGGTATCGAGCTGCTCGACATCCCCGGCCGTTGGGGGCACACCGACGCGTACGCCGGTGATCGCTCCACCCAGGCGGAGGCCCGCCCGCGGACCCGGCGGCGACCGTGACTCAGCGGCCGTCGCTCCGGGCTGTCGCACCGCCGGCGTCCTGATCGAGGGACGGGGACACGTGGGCCGGGGGAGGCCGCCGGCGGTGCGCCTGGGCGCGACGGAAATCCTGCACGGCGAGGCTCAGGCCGGCCAGCTCGTCGGGGCGCGGCGCGGCACGCACCGCCGTCAGGAGCAGCACGACCGGACGCGTGTCGGTCGACGGATCGACGGGGAAACCGCCGAGCAGCCGCTCGGCGGTTTCCTGGTTCATCCGGTCCGCGTTCATCTCGTGTCCCTCAGCGCCCACCCCGCGGGCGATGTCACATCGGCGCCCGGAGCGGGAACCGGTGGTGACAGCACGAGGCGAAGCGCCCGAGGGCGGGCCGGGGCTCAGCCCATGGTCTTCGACCCGTCGATCGCCTCACGCAGGATGTCGGCGTGCCCCGCGTGCTGCGACGTCTCGGCGATGAGGTGCAGCAGCACCCGGCGGACCGTCCAGCTCGCACCCGGCTCGAACCAGGGCGCCTGCGGCAGCGGGTGGGCCGCGTCCAGATCGAGGGTGGCGATCAGCTCGTCGGTGTGGGCGGCCACCGCCTGGAACCGCTCGACCAGCCCGGCCAGGGTCTCGCCCGGCGCCATCCGGAACTGACCGACCCAGTCGATCTCCTCGCGCTGCATGGCCTCCGCGCCACCCACGGCGAACAGCATCCACCGCTCCTCGGTGCCGGCGACGTGCTTGATGAGCCCGCCCGGGCAGAGCTCGCTCACGGTGCTGCGGGCGGCGGCCTGCTCGTCGGTCAGCCCGTCGACGGTCTGCAGGAGGAAGCCCCGGTGCCGGCGCAGCGTCTGCAGCAGGTCGGCCCGTTCCCCGGTGAGCTGCGCGGTGCTGGTCATGGTGTTGCCCTTCGGTCGAGGTCCGTCGGGCGCCAGCCTAGGACCGGGCACCGACACTTCGGGGTCGGACACGACGGGAGCGCCGGCCGCCAGCGGTTGCCGATCGGGGCGCGGGACTGTCCACTGAATGACATGGGTGTGATCAAGGTGGGCACGTCGTCCTGGGCGGACCAGACGTTGCTGCGCTCCGGCTGGTATCCGCGCTCGGCCAACACGCCGGCCGGCCGGCTGGCCTACTACGCGGGACGGTTCCCGCTGGTCGAAGTGGACACGTCCTACTACGCCGTTCCGGTGCCGGAGACGACACAGGGCTGGGTCGACGCGACACCCGACGACTTCACCTTCAACGTCAAGGCGTTCAGCCTCTTCACCGGGCATCCCACGCCGGTCGCCGTGCTGCCCCGGGATCTGCGGCCGGCCGGCGGCCCGAGCCGGGTCCGCCGTCGCGATCTGCCCGAGCAGGCGTACGACGAGCTGTGGGCCCGCTTCCAGGCGGCGCTGGACCCGATCGCGGCCGCCGGCAAGCTCGGCGCGGTGCTGTTGCAGTTCACGCCCTGGTTGGCGCACGGCGCCGCCGCCGAGCGTCGCATCGTGGAGCTGGCGCAGCGGTGCCGGCCGTGGCGGGTGGCGGTGGAGCTGCGGCACGCCTCCTGGTTCGACGGCGCCGGCGCGGCGGCGACCCTGGACCTGCTGCGCGCGCACGACCTGTCCCTGGTCTGCGTCGACATGCCACAGGGGCACCCGTCGTCGGTGCCGCCGATCCTGACGCGGACGGCGCAGCCCGCGATCGTCCGCTTCCACGGCCACAGCGACGCGTGGGGCGACGGCGACAAGCAGGACAAGTTCCGCTACGCGTACGACGAGTCGGAGCTGCGGGACTGGGCCGCGCGGCTGGCGGAGCTGGCCGGAGACGTCGACGACCTGCATGTGCTGTTCAACAACTGCTGCGCCGGGCAGGCCCAGCGCGACGCCACCCGGCTGGCGCAGCTGCTCGCCGAGACCATGCTCGCCGATCCGCGGGTGCCGCCCGGGCCGCGTGGACCGGCCGACGGTCAGACCGTCGCGGCGCGGGCCGCGTCGAGCGGCTGACGGACCGCTGCCCGCGTGCACCCCGTTTCGAGCGGGCACGCGGGCAGCGCCGTTGATCAGGAGCGTCGACCCCGGGTGCGCAGCGCGTCCTGGGACCGCTCGTTGACGTCCGCGTCGTCGGGGAAGCTCCGACCGCTGGGCGCCGGATCCGGTGGCGCTCCCGGCCCGGCCGTCGTCGTACGGGTGGGTTCGACCGAACCGAAGCCGTGCCGTCCGGCCGGACCGCTCCGGCCGGCCGGGGCGCCCGCGCGCCGCTCACCGCGCCGTCCCTCGGGCACCGCTGTCTCCTCGCTGCCCTCGTCCATCGGCGAGTCGTCGTCCGCGCCCCAGGGCGCGTCGGCGTCGAAACCGTCGTCGGCGCGCCACGGTTTGACCGCCTCCGGGACCGGCCGGTCACCGCCGCCTCTGCTGCGTCTCTCGTCTGCCGCCATGGCCACCTCGCTCGTCGGTCCGCCGCTGCCGGCGGACGGATTGCCCGTCCCCGGGCCGGTCCTGCCCGCTCGGCACGCCATAGCGCGTGGCGGGCGCGTGGGGTCGGCCGGCGCCCCGCCGTCGACGGTCCGGTGGGAAGCCGGCCGGCCCGACGCTCAGCGTCCGGCCATGGCCATCTGCCGCTTTCCCATGCCCATGCCCATCTTGCCCATGCCCATCTTGGCCATGCCCATCGGCGCGCTGCGCATTCCGCTGGTGCGGCTGAGGATCCCGCGCAGCACCTGACCTGGCTTCTGCTGCTCACTCATGTACGCCGTGACCACGACCAGTGATCCCGTCAGCGCCGGAATCGCCCACTGGAGCAGCTTCATCTGCCGCTGCGAGGAGGCGACGCTGGCCGGCGTCTGGTGGCTGGGTTCCGTGGCGCCGTTCACCGGCGGGCCGCCCGCCTTCTCCAACCGCATGCCGACCAACCGGCTGTAGCCGGTGACCGCGAGCGCGCCGATCGTCAACGCCGTCTTGATGGCGCTGGCCCGGCCGACCCCGCGCTGGGCCACCACCCGTGGGCTCTCCGTGACCAGTTCGCCGACCGCACCGGCCAGGTGCGCGCCGATCGCGGCCGCGTTGACCGGAGTCCACTTCGACCAACCGGCCGAGGCGACCGGAAGTCGCTGGGTCGAGTCGTTGATTTTCGCCGCTGCGCCGTTGACGCCGAAGGCACCCATGAGGGAGCCGCCGAACCAGGCCGCCAGACCCAGATCGTGCATCGAGCGCAGTGCGGTGTGTCGTTCGGACATGTGATCCCCTTCCGCCGTGTCGGGCGAAGCGGCTTACCCGCCGCCCGGGCGGCTAACCCCGTCGCCCGCCGGTCGATCCCCGTCGCGCTGACACGACGGGGACGTACGGGCGTCGCGGTCGGAGATCGCCGCCGGGAGGAGTCGTCCGCGCGGTGGCGGGTAGATCCGTCCGACGCCGACGGAGAGGGGAACGCGATGTCGCAGCCGGATGAGGTCCGCGAGAAGACCCCCAAGACCGACGCGGTGCTCATGCACCCGAACAACGATCCGCACCGGAACACCGCGGAGGTCGCGCCGCGCAAGGACCACGCGCAGATCCAGGTGGAACGCGACGACGAGCTGGTGCCGCTGGACCCGGAGGAGTGAGCGGGGCGGGCCGCCCCGAGCAGCCGGTACGGCTCAGCGGGGCGGCAGGTCCGCGGCGAAACGGGCGATCCGCCCGGCCAGCGGCGCGCCGGCGCGGACCCAGGTGAAGTGGTCCAGCGGCGCCCCGGCGTCCGCCACCGTGTACCGCTCGCGGGTCACCGGTGCCGCGGTGAGCTTCGCGCAGAGGTGGTCCATGGTCTCGTGCGGGGTGTACTGGTCGTCGTCCACGCTGATCGCCAGCACCGGTGTGCGCACCGCGCGTACCGCCGCTTCGGTGTCCGTGCCGTCGAGCCGGGGAAAACGGCCGGTCCGCGCGGTGTGTGCCCAGTCGCGGATCACGCCGCGCGCCTGCCGGCCGCCGAAGCCCCAGCCCGGCCAGACGCCGAGCAGCGCCGCGGTGGCGGCGATGCCCTGGGTGTACGGCAGCACGCCGAGCCCTCGGCGACCCGGATAGGTGCGCCAGTACGGGACGCCCACCGCGATCAGCGCCAGAGCGTCCACCGCGTCGCCGCCGTGGCGGGCGAGGTGCAGCAGGGCGGCCTGCCCGCCGAGGGAGTGACCGAGCAGCACCCGGGTACGCCCGTCCAGCCGCGGCTTGAGCGCCGCCAGGACAGAGCCGACGTCGCTGGCCAGCTCGGCGTAGCCGTGCCGGTCGGCGCGGCTCGGGGCGGGCGTGCTCGCTCCGGTCCCCCGCAGATCCGCGACGACCACGGCCAGGCCGGCGGAGCGCAGCGCGGCGGCGAACGGCCGGTAGTAGCGGGCGCGGACCCCCATCGCGGGCCAGATCACCACCACGGGCGCGCCGGGCGGGCCGGCCGGCTCGGGATAGACCTGCATGCCGAGCCGAGCGCCGTCGACGTCGACGAACTCCTGCGCGTACTCCGGATCCCCGTTCACCGGCCCAGCCTACGGCCCGACGTTACCGGCGGGTAGCCGAGGCGGTCCGGACGCGGCGGAGGCCCCGCCGGGTGGCGGGGCCTCCGGTGGCGCGCGACCAGTCAGGAGACGGAGATCGTCCCGTCACCGGCGCGGACACACGACACCGCGCGGGCGGCGGTCACGGCCGCGCCGGCGAGGCACCGGCCGAGCACCTGGTGCCCGGTGGCGTTCGGGTGCCACGACTCCTGGCAGGTCTGGAAGTAGCTGACGCACGTGTTGGCGATCCGCTGAATGGCGATCTTGTCCTTGCCGGCGAGGCTGGTCACGAAGGTGCCGGTCGCGCCGTCCTGCAGCCGGATGGGCGTGGCCAGCGCGCCGGTCGGGCTGGACGTCGACTCGCACAGCCGCGCGCCGTCGAAGGCCCGCTGCACGTTGAGGTAGACCAGGTCGTCGGCGGGGAACTCGGCGGCCAGGGTGTCCCGAGTGGACTTCACGATGCCACCCAGGCCCTGCGAGAAGCGGTGCCCGGGGGCGAGGCTGGCCCGGTGGATCGGGCAACCGGCGGCGTACCGCTCCGCGCCGAGGTCACGGAACTTGTCCCGGGTGTCGTCCCGGCCGTCCTCCTCGTAGTACACCGGGTTCAGGTCCAGCGGCAGCGGGTTGGTGTAGTCCTGGAACACCACCCGGTGCTGGCCGTCCGCGTCCACCTGGTCGAGGGTGGTCAGGATCTGGCGTACGGCGGCGGTGGTCTCCGCGGTCGCGGCGCTGAGCTGTGCGGCGGTGGCCAGGTCGGCGTCGCTGCACGGCTTCTGCTCCACCGGCCCGTTCAGGTACGCCCAGAACTCCCACCAGCCCGTCCAGGCGTCGGCGATGAACCGGTTGGCGCACGTCTCCGCGACGCTGCCGAAGGTGAACGAGCTGTTGTTGGAACCCAGGCCGATCAGCACGAGGTCGATGTCCTGCGTCTGCGCGACGGCGCGCAGCTGGTCGAGCTGGGCGGCCACGGTTCGGCCGTTGGCCCGCGCGCCGGAGGCGGTGGCGATGTCGTGCGGCTGGCCGCCCGAGCAGGCCAGGTTGAACCGGTTCTGGATACCCGGCAGGTTCGCCTGGTTGAGCGAGGCGTTCGCCGACCGGTGGCAGAAGTACGCGTTGTTGTTCGGCGCCGTCCAGCCGGGGAAGCCCTGGGCGACCCCGTTGGCGTCGACCACCGGGGTGTACGCCCCGGCGCCCTCGCCGCTGATGAAGCTGTCGCCGAGCGCCACGGCGGCGGTGGGCAGCGCGGCGGTCGCGGGGGCGGGCAGCGCGACGGCGGTCGACAGCGCTGCCGTGACGATCGTGAGTGCCGCGGCGAGCGCGGTACGGCGGAACCTGGGCATGGGGCTCCCATCCAGCGAAAGATGAAAGATTCTCTGAGAGCGCGATCAGATCACCCCTGTGCGACGGGCGTCAATGGCCCGTAACGGAACCGTTCGATGAAAGACACACACGCCTGGTGCGCGCGGCCGTCGGTTGGTCGGTCGGGCTGCTAGCGGCGGCGCAGCGCGGCGGCGCCGACCGCGTTCAGACCCACACCCCAGATCAGCAGTACGCACAGCCACTGCACCCACCGCAGCACGCTCATCTCGCCGGAGAGCAGGTTGCGCACGCTGCCGAACGGGGTGAGCCACGGCTGCGCCGGGCGCAGGGCTTCCACGGCCCCCAGCAGCGCGAACAGGGCCAGCGGCAGGACGATCGTGGCGAGGAACGCGACCACCGGCGACCGCAGCAGCAGGCCCAGCCCGGTGCCCACGAAGCCGGCGACGATCTGCACCAGCACGCTGCCCACCGCGACAGTTCCGGCGAGCCGCCAGGGCTCGTCCGCCACGTCGGCGGGAGTGAGGGCCAGCGTCGCGGCGCAGATCAGCACTCCCACGACGCCGATCACCGTGGCCGGCAGCACCACCGCGAGCACCGTCGGGACGACGTGGACGGTGCCGGACGCCCGACGCAGGTCGCGCACGAGCAGGATGCCGAAGAGTGGCGTGAGGACCGACATCACGCTCTGCACCGTGCCCGAGAGAGCGGCGAACGTCCGGTCGGTGGGCGCTGCGGCAGCGACCAGCGCCACGGCGCAGAACAGCCCCACCACCAGGGTGCCCACGAGCAACCACCGCCGGGCCCGCGTGCCGAGGGACCGTCGCAGGGCGTCGCGTGTCGGCTCGTCCACCACGATCACCTTCCGACGGCTGGTCGGGTAGGTGAGCCTACCGTCGACGGTATCCGTGCGTGGTCCCGTGATCACCGCTGTGCCGTATACGGCACCTCGCTCCATTTGTGCTCACCGGATGTGACAGACGTGGACAGTGGCCGATATCGCTCTCTAGAGTTCCCCCGTCTGGCTGTCTTACATCCACGGGGGTTGCGGTGGCCACTGGCCGCTCCATGCATGCTGTCCACATCCAGAGACCGTCCACTCATCACCGACCATCCACGCACCGCCTGCTCGCCGCCGGGATCGCGGCGTCCATCGGCGTCACTCTGCTCGCCGCGCCTGCCTCGGCCGCGTCGGCGACGGTGACGGAGGGCACCGCCCCGCGCGGCACGGCCGGCCGGGAGGCCGTCCAGGCAACCACCACGGCCACGCGTACCGGCCAGCGGGTGGAGGTCGTCTCCGCTCGCACCGAGCTGACCCAGGTCTTCGCCAAGCCGGGCGGAGGCTTCGTGGCCGAGACCGCCGCCGTTCCGCAGCGGATCCGTCAGGGCGACGGATCCTGGTCCGACGTCGACCTGTCGCTGCGGCGCGACGCCACCGGCTTGCGGCCGGCGGTCTCCCCGGCCAATGTGCTGTTCTCGGCCGGTGGGCGCGGTCCCGCGGCCACGTTGACCACCGGGAAGAGCACGATGACGTTGGGCTGGCCGGGCGGGCTGCCCGCGCCGACCGTGTCCGCGGACGCGGCCACCTACCCCGAGGTGCTGCCCGGTGTGGACCTGGTGCTGACGGCCACCCACACCGGCTTCACCCACGTTCTCGTGGTGAAGACCCCGCAGGCCGCGACGAACCCGGCGCTGCGGGAAATCCGCTTCGACCTCGGCGGTGACGCGCGGGTCCGGCGGGAGGCCGACGGCTCGCTGCGGGCGCTCGCCGGTGGTGCCGAGGTGGCACGGGCCGCGACGGCGGAGATGTGGGACTCGACCGGCTCCGTCGGCGCGCCTCGTGCGGCGGCGGCCTCCTCGCCGTCCGGTCCCGGCGTCGCCGCCCGTACCGCCCCCGTGTCGACCGCCGTCGACGAGGCCGGTGACCTCGTGCTGCGCCCGTCGGCAGGCCTGCTCGACCCGGCGAAGGCGACCTTCCCGGTCTACATCGACCCGGCCTGGTCCGCCAGCCCTTCCCGCTGGGCGTACGCCACCAGCAACAACTCCACCAACAGCGACACCACGGCCGCCCGGGTCGGTAAGGACGCCGACTCCGGAGTCACCTACCGCTCCTACTTCGAGTTCCCGATCAGCGCCCTCAGCGGCAAGATCATCAGGTCGGCGTACGTGCAGGTGGTGGCGACCCACACCTGGTCCTGCTTCGACACCCCGACCTACCTCTACCAGTCCGGCGCGATCACGAGCACCCCCCGCACCGCCTGGGCGCCCGCGCTGACCACGCTGCGCGCCTCCGCGAGCTCACACGTCCGCGCAACGGGCTGCATCGACTCGCCGCAGCCGCCGATGAACGTGCGCTTCGCCGGCAGCGTCGCCGCCGGCCTCAGCAGCGCGGCGGCCGCTCACCAGACCTCGATCACCTACGGCCTCTGCGCGTGCAGCGACTCGTCCGGGACCGGCGAGAGCACGGTGGACCGGTGGAAGAAGTTCGATCCGAGCACGGCACGCCTGGTGGTCGACTACGACACCGCGCCCAGCCAGCCCACCGCACTCCAGGCCGGCGGTGCGGCCTGCGTCACGGGCGGCCGCGTCACCCTGGGCACCGCGCCGACCCTCTCCGCCGTCTTCCCCGACGCGGATGCCGGCCAGGTCCTCCAGACGGCGTACGAGCTGTTGGAGATCCCCGCCTCGGGCACCTACGACAGCACCACGCCGCGGATGACCGCGCCGACGGGCTCGACCGTCACGGCCGGCGCCCGGTCCACCACGGCTGCGGTGACCGGCACGGCCAATGGAAAGTCGTACGCCTTCCGGACGCGCAGCGATGACGGCTACCTGCTCAGCCCGTGGTCGGCGTGGTGCGAGTTCTCCATCGACAACCAGCCGCCCACGGTGAGCGTCGACGCGGTCACCAGTCCCGCCCCGCCCGGCCAGCTCTACACCTACAAGCTGCGCTCGCCGGACCTGGACGTGGTCAGCTTCCGCTACGGCTGGAGCAGCCCGCCCACCGAGGAGGCGGAGGCGGGCACCAGCCTCGGCTGGACCGGCAAGACCGTCTCGGTGACCCTGGCCACGCCGGCCTACGGCACCAACACGCTGTACGTCGCCGCGGTGGACAGCGTCGGGAACGTCGGCTACGGCTCGCTTGTTATCCAGGTGCCGACGCCGTAGGGCGGCCGACCACCAACCGGTCACGGCGCGGCTGAGGCGTCGAAACCGGACAACACCACACCGCGTCGAGGCCCGCATCCGCAACGAGGATGCGGGCCTCGACTGCGGGGTGCCGTCGTCGTGTCGCATCTGCCGGTTAGGCTCGCTGCGGCGCGCGCCGGCCGACCGACAGTTCGGACGCGGCACCACACCGCCGAGACCGGGGAGTACGACCAGTTGACCGCAGAGCCTGACACCCTGTACGGGGCCGATGACCTCACCCACCTTGAGGGGCTGGACGCCGTCCGCAAGCGGCCCGGCATGTACATCGGTTCCACCGACAGCCGTGGCGTGGGTCACCTCGTCAACGAGATCCTCGACAACTCCACCGACGAGGGTGTCGCCGGTCACGCCACCACCGTCGAGGTGATCCTGCACGCCGACGGCTCGGTGCAGGTCGACGACGACGGCCGCGGCATCCCCACCGACGTGCACGCCAAGTCCGGCATCTCCGGCGTCGAGCTGGTGCTGACCCGGCTGCACGCGGGCGGCAAGTTCGGCGGCTCCGGCTACAAGACCTCCGGCGGCCTGCACGGCGTCGGCGCCTCGGCGGTCAACGCGCTGTCCCGCCGCTTCGACGTGACCGTCCGCCGAGCCGGCAAGGTCCACGCGATGTCGTTCCGGCACGGCGTTCCGGGGATCTTCGACGGCGACGGGCCGGACGCGCCCTTCACCGCCGGCCCCGGCCTGCAGGTGGTCGGCGCGATGAAGCGCGGCCAGCGCACCGGCACCTCGATCCGCTGGTGGCACGACGCCCGCTACTTCGAGACCGGCGCGGCGCTCGACGTCGACGCCGTGCGGATGAAGCTGCGTAACACCGCGTTCCTGGTCCCCGGCGTGACGTACCTGCTGCGCGACCTGACCGGCGAGGCCCCCGCCGAGGAGCGGTTCCACTACCCCAACGGGCTCAGCGACATGGTCGAGTTCCTCGCACCGGCCGGCGACCGGCCGGTCTCCGGCATGCTCCTGGTCAACGGCGAGGGGACGTACCGGGAGAACGCCGCCGACGCCAACGGCGTCATGCAGTCCAACGTGCAGCGTCGCGCCGAGGTCGAGGTGGCGTTCCGGTGGGGCACCGGCTACGAGCGCACCGTCGAATGCTTCACCAACACCATTCGCAACGCCCACGGCGGCACCCACCGCAAGGGCTTCGAGCGGGCCCTCGTCCGCACCCTCGCCGACGCCGTCCGCAACACCCGCGGCCTGCTCAAGGCCAAGGAGGAGCCGCCCACCCTGGACGACGTCCTGGAGGGGATGACCGCCGTGGTGCACGTGCGGATCCCCGAGCCGCAGTTCACCTCGCAGACCAAGGACGAGCTGTCCACGACCGGCATCACCAAGGTCATCCAGACCCTGGTCGACGCGCACGTCAAGGCCTGGCTGGAGGACCGGCGCACCAAGGCCGAGGCGCGCGTCGTCCTGCAGAAGATCGTCGACGCGGCGCGGGTGCGGCTCACCCAGAAGCAGCAGAAGGACGCCGCCCGGCGCAAGACCGCCCTGGAGGGCGCGTCCATGCCGCCGAAGCTGGTCGACTGCCGTGCCACCGGGATCGACCGCAGCGAGCTGTTCATCGTGGAAGGCGACAGCGCCCTCGGCACGAGCCGCATGGCCCGCTCCTCGGAGTACCAGGCGCTGCTGCCGATCCGGGGCAAGATCCTCAACGTGCAGAAGGCCAACCTCCAGCAGGTTCTGGACAATGCCGAGTGCGCCGCCATCGTCCAGGTGCTCGGGGCCGGCTCGGGGCGGACGTTCGACCTCGCCGCGCTGCGCTACGGCCGGGTGCTGATCATGGCCGACGCCGACGTGGACGGCGCGCACATCCGTACGCTGCTGATCACCCTCTTCGCCCGGTACATGCGGCCGTTGATCGAGGCCGGTCGGCTCTACGCCGCCATGCCGCCCCTGCACAAGATCACCACCAAGGGGCGCAACCCGCAGACCGTCTACACCTACACCCAGGCCGAGATGGAGGCGACGGTTCGCAAGCTGGAGAAGGCCGGCAAGCAGATCGTCACGCCCATCCCACGCTTCAAGGGCCTCGGTGAGATGGACGCCGACGAGCTGTGGGACACCACGATGAACCCCGCCACCCGCGCTGTCCGCCGGATCACCCTGGACGACGTGGACGCCGCCGAGCGCATCCTCGAACTGCTGATGGGGGAGAAGGTCGAGCCGCGCCGCAACTGGCTCATCGACTCGGCCGACCGCGTCGACCGCGATGCGATCGACGCATGAGCGAGCGGCAGCGAGCGAATATTCGGAACAGTGCGACGGTGCCTCAGGGCGTCGCGCAGCGAAGCGGAGCGACGGCATGAGCGCCGCTGCCGTCCGAGGGGAAAGCTGAGTCATGGCACGCCGTAAGGAAAACAAGGTCGACCTCTCCTCGTTCGACCAGGCCGGCGCGCGGGTCTTCGACAACCCGCTGGTCACCGAGGTCTCCGACTCCTACCTGGAGTACGCGTTCTCGGTCATCCACTCCCGCGCCCTGCCCGACGCGCGCGACGGCCTCAAGCCCGTGCACCGGCGCATCCTCTGGTCGATGTACGAGCAGGGCTACCGCCCCGACCGAGGGCATGTGAAGTCCGCACGCATCGTCGGCGACTGCTTCGTCGCCGGCACACTGGTCTCCACGCCCGATGGCCTGCGGCCAATCGAGGAGATCGAGGTCGGAGACCTCGTGCTGGACGGCGAGGGCGAGTCGGTCCCGGTTACCACCGTCTTTCGTAATCCGAATTCTGACCTCGTTCGCGTCACCTGGAGCAATGGGCACACGATGCTCGTCACCCCGGGCCAACGTTTCCGGGTGGTCGCGGATGACCTCTCCGTGCAGTGGGTCGAGGCTCGGGACCTTGCGGGACGCCTTGCGCTGGCCTATGGGAGCCGCCGTACTGAGGTGTCGCCGCATCCTGGCGACGTCTACGACTACGTGCGCGGGCTGCTGGTAGCCGAGGGTTTCCCGGTCGACCGGAACCGCACAGCGGACGGCCGGGTCCGCATCCACATGTGTGACATCGAGCCGCTTGATGTCGCTCATGGCTGGGCTATCGCCAGTGGATTGAACGTCTCCCGCGGAAAGCGTGAGGCTGCCAACCCCCGTCATCGCGACCAGCACATTTTGACTTTCAGCCGTAACCAAGGGCTGTTGGAGGTTACTGAGCCGCTCAGCCGTGACAAGCACGTGCCGCGCGACATCCTGGGCAACCGATCGGCGTGGGCGCCGTTCCTCGCTGGCTTCTTCGATGGCGACGGCTACGTCCGCAAGCGGTTCCGAGAGATGGTTTTCGTCAGCACCAGCAAGCTACTGGTGCGGCAGATATACGCCATGCTCGCCGACCTAGGTCTACACGGGCACTACTGGACCAGCGGTCGTCATTCTGATGGACACCCGCTTCACGGGCTCTCCGTATCCGGACGTGACGCCGCTGATCTCGCCCGGATGTTCCTGCCGTGGGTGCGAATCGGCTACAAGCACGATGGCCTGCAACGGGTTGCGAACATCGACTATCGGTATAGCGGCAAACAAGGCAATGACCGGTTGCCGTACGGCCCGGTGATGGCGGAGCTCACCGCAGCGCATCAGGGTGGCGGATGGTTTCGGGATCAGGCCGGACAGGCGTTTCGTGCCTCGCTCTCGGCAAGCGGCGGCCCGAAGGTGCGGTATGGCAAGGACCGCAACGGCAATCCGCTCGCCGAGCGGTCGTTCCAGTTGGAGCGGGCGGCCCGGGACGGCTGGGTCCAGAAACTCCACCGGCTCGGCTCGCCGCTCGCCGCTCGGCTGGATGCGCTGGTCGGTAGTGCTTTTCTGCGGGTCACCTCGGTCGAGGTGGTGCCGCCCGACGTCACGTATGACATCCAGGTGGGCAGTGACGAACACGCCTTCGTTGCTGAGGGCTACGTGGTGCACAACTGCATGGGTAAGTACCACCCCCACGGTGACACGGCGATCTACGACGCGATGGTCCGCCTCGCGCAGGACTTCTCGCTCAACGTGCCGCTCATCGACGGCCACGGCAACTTTGGATCCCAAGACGACGGTCCGGCTGCCTCAAGATATACAGAAGCGCGGATGTCCCGCGAGGCGATGCTGCTCGTCGGGGAGCTGGGCGAGGACACCGTCGACGTCGAGCCCAACTACGACGGGTCGCTGACGCAGCCCACCGTGCTGCCGGCCGCCTTCCCCAATCTGCTGGTCAACGGCGCGTCCGGGATCGCGGTCGGGATGGCCACCAACATGATCCCGCACAACCTCGCCGAGGTCGTCTCGGCGGCCCGCTGGCTGATCAACCACCCGGACGCCACCCTGGACAAACTCATGGAGTTCGTTCCCGGCCCCGACCTGCCCACCGGAGGCGTGCTGCTCGGCCTGGACGAGGTGCGCCGCGCGTACGAGACGGGGCGCGGCGTGGTGCGGATGCGCGGCAAGGTGGAGATCGGCCCGATCGAGGGCAGCCGGGGCCGCCAGGCGATCACCGTCGTCGAGTTGCCCTACGGTGTCGGCGCGGAGAAGGTCATCGCGGCGATCACCAACGAGGTCACCAAGACCAAGCGGCTGACCGGCATCGCGGACGTCAAGGACCTCACCGACCGGGAGAGCGGCACCCGGTTGGTCGTCGAGTGCAAGGTGGGGGTCAACCCGCAGGCGCTGCTCGCCGACCTCTACCGGTTGACCCCGCTGGAGCAGTCCTTCGGTGTCAACAACCTGGTGCTGGTCGACGGCCAGCCCCGTACCCTCGGGTTGAAGGCGCTGCTGGAGGTCTTCCTGGCCCACCGGTACGACGTGGTCACCCGGCGCAGCTCGTACCGCCGCCGTAAGCGCGAGGAGCGGCTGCACCTGGTCGACGGCCTGCTGATCGCTCTGCTGGACATCGACCGGGTGGTCCGGTTGATCCGCGGCAGCGACGACGCGCAGGCTGCCAAGGACGGGCTGATGAGTCAGTTCGGCCTCTCCGACATCCAGGCGACCTACATCCTGGACACTCCGCTGCGCCGCCTGACCAAGTACGACCGGATCGAGCTGGAGGCGGAGCAGGAGCGGCTGCGCGCCGAGATCACCGAGCTGTCCACGATCCTGGACGACGAGCGGGTGCTCAAGAAGCTGGTCTCCGACGAGCTGGCGGCCGTGGTCAAGCAGTTCGGCACCGAACGGCGGACGACGCTTGTCGACGGCGACCTCAAGGAGGTGCTCGCGGCGTCCGCGCCGGCCGGCCCGCTGGAGGTCGCCGACGACCCGTGCCAGGTCATCCTCTCCGCGACCGGGCTGGTCGCCCGGACCGCGGCCGAGTCGGAGGAGAGCGCCGAGGGGCGCCGGCGCAACGGCCGGGTCAAGCACGACACGGTACGCGCGATCGTGCACTCCACCGCCCGTGGTCGGGTGCTGCTGGTCACCAGCGCGGGTCGCGCCTTCAAGATCGACGTACTGCCGCTGCCGGTGCTGCCCGAGCAGGCCGGCACGGTGTCGCTGCGCGGCGGCATGTCCGCCGCCGAGCTGGTGCCGCTGGAGGCGGGGGAGACCGTGGTCGGTCTGGCGCCGCTCGGCGGTGCGGCGGACACCTCACCGGGGCTGGCGCTGGGCACCCGGCAGGGCGTGGTGAAGGTGTGCGCACCGGAGTGGCCGGTGCGGTCCGACGAGTTCGACGTGATCGGCCTGCGCGACGGTGACGAGGTGGTCGGGGCGACCTGGCTGACCGACGGCGCCGAGACGCTCACCTTCGTCACCTCGGAGGCGTCGTTGCTGCGTTTCGCCGCCGGGCTGGTGCGCCCGCAGGGCCTCAAGGGCGGCGGGATGGCCGGCATCAACCTGCCGGCCGGGGCCCGGGTGGTGTTCTTCGGCGCGGTACGCACCGACGACGCGGGGCACGGCGAGCCGATGGTCGTCACGTCCACCGGGGCGACGGTCAAGGTGACGCCGTTCAAGGCGTACCCCGCGAAGGGCCGGGCGACCGGCGGCGTCCGCGCGCACCGCTTCCTCAAGGACGAGACCGACGTGGCCGTCGCCTGGGTGGGGCCGCGCCCGGTCGGCGCGACCGGCACCGGCGAACCGGTGGAGCTGCCGGCAGCCGACCCCCGCCGCGACGGCAGCGGCTTCGCCGTGATGCTGGGCCCAACGGTGGTAGGCCACCTCATCGAACGCGACTAACCCCACCCCCCAACTCGTTGATCATGAAGTTATTGCCGCGACACGCCGATGGCGGTGGCAATAACTTCATGATCAACCCGGGGGTGGGGTGGGGTGGGGTTAGGCGACGTTGAACGGGCGGAACTGGACGCTCACCCTCGGGCCTACCGGGCGGGTGGTCTTGGGGATGGCGTGTTCCCAGGTGCGCTGGCAGGAGCCGCCCATCACGATCAGGTCGCCGTGGCCCACCGGGAACCGCAGGCTGTCGCCACCGCCGCGCGGGCGCAGCAGCAGCGGCCGAGGTGACCCGAACGAGACGATCGCGACGACGGTGTCGCTGTGCGCAGAGCGGCCGATGGTGTCGCCGTGCCAGGCGACGCTGTCCCGGCCGGAGCGGTAGAGACACATGCCGGCGGTGACGAACGGCTCGCCCAGCTCGGGCGTGTAGTGCCGGGTCAGCGCCGTCCGCGCCGAGGTGAGCACGGGGTGCGGCAGTTGCCGGTCGACGCCGTACCAGCAGAGCAGGCGGGGCACGTCGACCTCGCTGTCGTACATGGTGCGTCGCTCCGCGCGCCACGGCACCTCGGCGAGCAGGGTGTCGAGGACCGCGTCGGAGCCGCGCACCCAGCCGGGGAGGTGATCGACCCAGGCGCCCCGGCTGAGCTGGTGCCGCCGGAGCTGGCCGGGCAGGGGCCCCAGGGTCGGCTCCGTGTCGGTCAGGTCGAGCATCGACGGCTGGTAGGCGGCCTGCGTCATGCAGCCACCCTAGCAGCACTTTCGTACACCCGTGCTAGGCCGCTGCTGCCGCGTTGTGCTTGGCCACCAGGTCCGGAAGGTCGTCCAGCGCGTCGATGCGGAACAGGCACTGCTCGGCCACGGCCGGCATGTCGAGGATGTGCCCCCACGGGCCGCGCCGGATCAGGCACGTCTTCATGCCGGCCTCGACGGCCGGGCGTACGTCGTTGTCGGGCCGGTCGCCGACGTACAGGATCGACGACGCGTCGCCACCGCCCGCCCGGACGACCCGGTCGAAGAAGGCCGGTAACGGTTTCGCCACGCCCCAACCGGTCGAGGTGCCGATCATGTCCACGGGAAGGTCGAGGGCGTGCAGGAGCGCCTCGGCGTGGGCGGGTTGGTTGCCGGCCAGGCCGACGAACAGGCCCTGCTCCTTGAGCGCGGTCAGGCAGCCGCGCGCGTCGGGGTAGAGATCCTCCTCGCCGAACCACTCGGGTTCGCCGGCGGCGGCGCGACGTTCCAGCTCGGCGGTGAGGTCGAAGTCGGGCCGGAAGGCCCGGAACGTCTCCTGGTAGTCCTGGCCACGGGCGATCACGGCACCGAGGACCGCCGAGAGCGTGTGCCGTGGAACGCCGAACCAGTCCGCCCAGCCCGCGAACTCGCGGGACTCGTCGAGAATCGTCCCGCCGACGTCGAAGAAGACCGCTCTGATCACGTGCGTCCCCCGTTCGCCTGGTCGACGGATCATAAGTGGGAGAATGTGCGTCGTCAGTCCGCGACGGCGGCCGGGCGTACAGCGTCGAACACCGCGTCCACGACCCGCGCCCGGCCCCGGCCGTCCACAGTGGACCAGGCCCGCGCGGCCAGCGCCGCGCGGCGCTGCGGCGAGCTGAGCAGCCCGTTGAGGGTCCGCGCCGCCGTCGCCCGGGCGGCCCGCCCGGGCACTCCGGCGCCGGTCAGCTCCGGCAGTTCGCCGAGGCCGGCGGCCAGACCGTGCTGGACCACCCGGGTGTACGACTCGCGTTGGTTGTCGACCACGCAGACCAGCGCGGCGGGCGCGCCGAGGCAGCACAGTTCCCAGGTGGAGGTGCCAGCGGCGCTGACCACCAGGTCCGCTCCGGTGATCAGGGCCGGCAGCGAGCCGGTGGGCGGAACGGGACGGACGATCTGCCCCCGCCCGGGGGTGATCGTCTCCAGTTCGGCCTCGATCTCGGGTCGGCCGACGACGACCGTGAGGTCCATCGGGTGTCCGGTGGCCAGCAGCACCCGGGTCAGCACCGGGGCCGCGCCGACCGCGTCGGTGCCGCCGAAGAAGGCCAGCACCCGGGGCCTGCTGACCGCCGTGGCGGGCCGGGGCGTCGCCGGACGGGCGGTCACGACCGAGTCGCGCAGCAGGGCGTACCCGCTGCCGGCGAGCAACCGCCCGGGCAGCGCCGGAAGCTGGGCCCCGAAGTTCTGGTCGAGGTAGAGATCGGCGTCCTGGCCCCGGCTGTCCCCGTCGATGACGGCGAGGGTGAACACGCCGGCCGCGCGCAGGGCACCCGCGCCGGCCGGGTCCAACTCGTAGGAGTCGACGACCATCACGTCGAGGTCGTGTCGTCGGGCCGCCTCGACCAGCTCGGCCGGCGACTCGGGGCCGGGGTGCAGTCCGATGCCCCGCGCGGCCAGTTCGGCGGTGGCCCAGCCGAGCCGTTCCACAGTGCCGAACACCGCGACGTGGGCGCCTCGGGCCAGGAACTCCTCGGCGAGCGCCAGGCAGCGGACGAGGTGCCCGACTCCGCGCCGCGGCCCGGCGTCGCAGCGCAGTCCGACCCGTAGCGTGCTCAGGACTCCTCCAGCCGCTTCTGGCGTACGTCGGCGTTGAGCGCGCGCAGCAGCGGCTGCCCGTCGAGCCAGTCGGCGAGCTTGGCCAGCGGCACGCTGACGTCGCCGAAGTGGTCGGCGACGGCGCTCACCAGCGCCCAGTCCTGCTCGGTGTCGAGGGTCAGCCGCAGCGCCGAACGGTCCGGGGTGAGGGTCACCCCGAGCACCCGGAACACATCCGGATGGGTGTACGCGTACGAGGTGACGTGCACCCGGTGGTGACCGGTGGCGAGCCGGTCGAGGGTCCGCAGGGTCTCCGCGCGGATGATCTCGACGTCCAGCCCGCGGGGCAGGGTCCGGGCGATCGACGTGCTCGCGTAGTCCAGGCCGGGCACGGCCCGGTACACCGAGGCGACCAGCGTGATGATCTCCGGGTCGAGCAGGGGACAGTCGGCGGTGAACCGCATGACCGCGTCGCCGGGGTGTGCGGCGAGCGCGCCCACGAACCGGCCCAGCACGTCGTCGACCGGCCCGCGGTGACACGGCACGCCGAGCCGCCGGCACTCGTCGACCAGCGCGTCGTCGACGGTGTCCGTGCTGGTCGCGACCACCAGGTCGGCGAGGACGCCGCTGTCGCGGGCGGCGCGGACGACGCGGCCCAGCACGGACCGCCCGGCGAGCGGGCGGAGCACCTTGCCGGGTAGCCGCGAGGAGCCCATCCGGGCCTGCACGATCCCGACGATCCGGGGCCCGACGGCCGCTCCCGTGTCGGCCGTCGGGTCCGGTCGGCTCGCCGTCGCGGACGCGTTGTCGCCGCCGGTCACTGCTGCTCCTCCTGCCTCGGCGCGAGCGCCGCCCGCGCTCGCCGCTTGGCGGCACGCGCACCCCGCTTGGCCAGCCGGGCCGGGGTGATGGCGAGCCGGCCGACGCGGTAACTGATGGACCCGCTGAGCAGGCCGATCTTCGCCTCGGCCCGGCGCAGCGCCCGCTCCCGGGAGGTGAGCAGCTCGTCGGTCCATCGGGTCAGGGCGGCGAGCCGGCTGATCTCCTCGCGTTGCCGCAGCCACGCCTCCCGCAGCTGCTGGTAGCTGCGCGCGCCGACCGGCGGGTCGGTCGGCTCGACGGCCTGCAGCTCGGCGGCGAGGGTCGCGCGGCCGTTGGCGTCCAGGCCGTGCAGCGTGGCCGCGATCGCCGCCTCGGCCTGCACCGCCTCGGCCACGGTCGCCCGGTCCAGGTCGTGGCCGGCGAGCCCGCCGAGCACCACGGTCAGGCCCGCGACGTCGAGAGTGGACGACCACGGGTGGGCGTACCCGCCGGTGAGCAGGGCCGCCGCGAAGCGCCACAGGCCGCGGGCCAGCACCACGTCGCCGGGCAGCGTGTCGGTGGCCCGCCAGCTCGGGTCGAGCACCGCGTAGCGTTCCCCGCTGACCACCATGTTGTCGGTGCTGGCCAGCGCCGCCGCGCCGGCGAGTCGGCCGTCGGCGTCGGCCTGGCCGGCGAGCCAGCCCGCGTACCCGTGCAGCAGCGTGCGCAGCGTCGCCAGGTCGCGGCGCAGCGCGGCGTCGAGCAGCAGGGTGTGCAGCAGCCGCCCGGTCGGCACCGGCCCGGACAGTGCGGCCGGGTCCCGGTACGCGGCTTCGCGGCTGGCGAACGGCGCGGCCGGCGTGCTCGTGCCGGCGCCGGTGCCGGCGCTGTGGCCCCACCGCCAGCCCGACGGGCCGTCGAGCACCTCCAGCACACCGATCCCGGGCTGGCCGGACTGCCCGGTCTGCGCCAGCGCCACCGGCAGGTCCCCGTCGACGGTGGCGTCCGTGGGCCCACCCGGTCGACGGGCCAGCATCAGCCAGGCCGGCGCGAGATCGGCGGCACGCCCGGCGTGCAGGGCGTCCACCGCCAGCCGGGCCGGGTCCTGGAGCACGGTCGCGGTGCCGAAGGCCCCGGCGCAGGCACCGTGCAGCACCGCGTCGAACAGCCCGCAGCCCGCGCCCCGGTCGAGCTGGTCGGCGTCGAGCAGCGCCGTCGCGGTCGCGCCGTCGGGGTACGCGGCCCAGCAGGCAACCGAGCGCAGCCCGGCGCCGGTGAGCCGCTCGCGCAGTTGGTCCCGGTTGGCGGGGTGCGCCTGGTCCAGCACGCCACCGATCACCCAGGCGGAGTCGTCGCGGGCGGCGTACCAGGGGGTGGTGGCCACCAGCCGGTGCAGCCCGAGCGGGTTGTCCAGGCGCAGCAGCAGCGCGCCGCCGGGGCGTACCGCCGCGACCAGCCGTGCCAGCACACCGTCCCAGCCCAGCCGGGTGCCCTCCACCGACTCCACCGGGTCCAGTCCGGCGGCGGCGATCACCACGTCGTACGTCTCGTCGTCGGGCAGCCCGGCCGGGCCGCCCACGACCACGCGGGCGGCCCGCTGAGCCAGCGCCACCGCGTCCGGGTGGCTGCGCAGCAGGCAGGTCACCTCGGCGTGGGCGAGCCGGACGAGCAGCGCCGGGTCGTGGGGGCCGGCCAGCAGGACCCGGGCGCCGGGCGGCACGATCCGGGCGGCCAGCGCGGCGAGGGGCCCTCCGTCGGCCAACCGCTCCTTGGGCAGGTCGGACCAGGCCAGCATCTCGCCGCCCGGCAGGGTGATCCGGCCGGCGGGTGCCGTCTCAGTCGTCACTGTCGTCCTCTTCTTCTTCCGGAAGGTTCGCCCAGCCGAGCAGCTCCCGCAGCTCGGGCGGTGTGCAGCGGTGGTCGGTGCCCAGCTCCGCGCGGGCGATCGAGACCGCGGTGGGCAGGTCGACCTTCGCGCCGTGCAGTTCCGGCCACTGCCGCCGGATGCGGGCGGTGCCGCCGAAGGTCGGGTCCTCGTTGGACAGGATCATCGGGTCGCCGTAGACCGCCGGTTCGCAGCCGGCCGCGATGCCGTAGAAGATCGCGCTGGTCAGCCGGTTGGATGCTACCCGCCGGTGCCGGCGCAGCTCGGTCAGCTGCTTGTCGAGGAACTCCGGGTCGGTGTCCTTCCACCAGTGCCCCCGGTAGCCGTGGCAGATCACCCGGAACCCGGCGCGTTCGTAGAGCCGGCGGACGTGGCGCATGCCGTACTCGTGCCAGTAGAGGCAGACCGTGACCGGGCCGGGCTCGGTGTCGCGGATGCGGGCGATCAGCTCCCGGTGGTCGCCCTTGACGTGCTGGCCCTCCCAGCCGTGGAACGGGTACCAGATGGTGCCCTCCCGCTCCTGCGCCGGCGGGTTCTCCGGCCGCATGGCCAGCAGGTAGGTGAACGGGGCGCCGATCACGACGACGTTGCGCCGCCCCACCGACCAGGCCCGGCGGCGGGTCTGCTCGGACCAGAGCAGGCTCGGGGTGCCCTCGGCGTACGGGTGGCCCGGCGCCAGGCCGTCGCCGATGTTCCAGCCGTGCTGCACGTACCCGTTGATCCGCGGGGGATGCCGGTCGCCGAGGCCGGCGTAGCGGGCCAGCACGTGGGCGTGGCCGTAGAAGTGGTTCGCGTGGTGCATCAGGTTCCCATCAGGCGGCGGTACGCACCGAGCCGGCCCGCAGGGCCACGGCCAGCGCGTCGATGACGCGGTCCTGGTCGGCGTCGCTGAGTCCCGGGTACAGCGGCAGCGACAGCTGCTGGGTGTAGAACGACTCGGCCACCGGGCACGATCCGCGCCGGTAGCCCAGGTCGGCGAAGGCGGGGTGCCAGTGCACGGGCAGGTAGTTGACCTGCACGCCGATTCCGGCGGCCCGCATCCGGTCGTACACCTCGCGGCGACGCCCGTCGAGCACCCGGATCGGGTAGAGGTGCCAGGCCGGGTCGGCCCACGACTTGCGGGTCGGCAGCAGCACGCCGTCCAGGTCGGCCAGCGCCTCGTCGTAGCGGGCGACCAGTGCGCTCCGGCGGGCCTTGAACGCGGCGAGCCGGCGGAGCTGGCTGCGACCCAGGGCGCACAGCACGTCCGGCAGCCGGTAGTTCAGCCCGAACTCGTGCACCTCCTGGTGCCACCCACCCTCGTCGGCGAAGCGCAGCTCGGCGCGGTCGCGGACGACGCCCACGCCGCGGAACCGGCGGGCCCGCTCCAGGATGCGCGGATCCAGCGCGGCGACCGCGCCGCCCTCGGCGGTGGTCAGGTTCTTCGTGGGGAAGAACGAGAACGTGGTCAGGTCGGCGAGCGAGCCCACCGGACGGCCGTGGTACGTCCCGCCGATCGAGTGCGCCGCGTCGGCGAGCAGCACCGCGTCCGAGCCCTCGACCGACGTGCGCAGGGCGTCGTAGTCGGCCGGGTGGCCTGCGTAGTCGACAGCGGAGACGACCTTGGTACGCGAGGTGACCGCCGCGGCGGCCGCGGCCGGGTCCAGGCAGAACGTCTCGGCCTCGACGTCGGCGAACACGATCGTCGCGCCGAGGGCGACGGCGCTGCTGGCGGTCGCCACGAACGTCATCGGCGGGACCACCACCTCGTCGCCCGGTCCCACCCCGGCGGCCGCGTACGCCACGTGCAGCGCCGCGGTGCCATTGGAGACGCTGGCGACGCCGACCCCGCCGGTCCACCTGGCGAGGTCGGCCTCGAACGCGTCGACCTGCGGCCCGGTGGTGAGCCAGTCGCCGCGCAGCACGTCGGCGACGGCCGCGATGTCGTCCTCGCTGATCGACTGTCGGCCGTACGGGAGCATCGCTGTCATGCGGTGAGGCCGAGCATCTCGCGTAGCTGCTGCACGCTGAGCCACTCGTCGTTGGTGTCCGACTGGTAGGCGAAGCCGTCCGGCACGGGCTCGCAGTCGACCGGCGGCTGGTAGCCCCAGCCGGCGATGGTCGGCTGGACGATGTAGCGGTCCTTGGCGCGCAGCGTCCGCCGGCTGTCGTCCGGGGCGATCATCTCCTCGTGCAGCTTTTCGCCAGGCCGGATGCCGATCTCGTGGGTGGTGGCGTCCGGCGCGACGGCCTCGACCAGGTCGAGGATGCGCATGCTGGGAATGCGCGGCACGAACAGCTCGCCGCCCTGCATCTGGTCAAACGAGTCCATGACGAACTGGACGGCCTGCTCCAGGGTGATCCAGAACCGGGTCATCCGCTTGTCGGTGATCGGCAGGCTCTTGCCCTCGGCGGCCAGCCGGTGAAACAGCGGGACGACCGAACCGCGGCTGCCGACCACGTTGCCGTAGCGGACGACCGCGAACCGGGTCGGGTGGTGCGCGGCGTAGTGGTTGGCCGAGACGAACAGCTTGTCGCCGACCAGCTTGGTGGCGCCGTACAGGTTGATCGGGCTGGACGCCTTGTCCGTGGAGAGCGCGATGACCTTCTTGACGCCGGCCTCGATCGCGGCGTCGACCACGTGCTGCGAGCCGGTGATGTTGGTGGCGATGAACTCCGACGGGTTGTACTCCGCCGTGTCCACCTGCTTGAGCGCGGCGGCGTGCACCACGTGGTCCACGCCGTGCATCGCCCGGGTAAGGCGGTGCCGGTCCCGGATGTCGCCGATGAACCAGCGCAGGCGCGGGTCGTCGCCGAGCTGCTGGCGCAGCTCGTACTGCTTGAGCTCGTCGCGGGAGAAGACCACCACCCGGGCCGGGTCGGCCTCGGTGAGGATGTGCCGGAGGAAGGTCCTGCCGAAGGAACCCGTTCCCCCGGTGATCAGAATGGACGATCCATTCAACTCACTCAATTTGGTGCTCCCGTGATCGTGGATGAACCGGCGGCCCTCGGCCGGCCGACCGGGGTGAGACGCTAACCCCGGCGGGTTAACGCCTCGGCGCTCGCGGGTTAACCGCTGCCCCTGCCGTCGTGAATGGCGAGCAGCGCGCGGGCGAACACTTCCAACCGTCCGGAAAGCGGGCTGACCAGGCCGGAAACGGCCGCTACAGTGGCCGCGCGAGCGACCCGCAGCCTCTGCGCGCCGTCGTTTCCCGCGTTCACCCGACATCCGCACCGCCTCGGTGCGAGCGGGTCATCCCCGAGCGTCACCGGCCGGTAGGCGTGCCCACCGGTGGGCACGCCTACCGGCACGGCCGGCAGGTGCCGGGGGGGGGATGAGGTGCCGCACCCACGTTAATGGACCGCCCGCGGGCGCTCCCCGGGCACCCCCACCGCCACCCGCG
>NZ_JBEXIA010000040.1:0-54537 GCF_040608335.1 Micromonospora sp. NPDC005194
CCCTCTTTCCCCCCCCCCCGCTCTCCCCGTCCCCCCCCCTCGCCGTGGCGTTTTGTGGGGCGTCGGGGTGGTCCCGGCCGGGACCACCCGCACGGCCTCGCTCAGCTCGCCTTGGTCAGCTCGCCTTGGTCAGCGCCTCGAACTCGTCGTCGGTGAGCCGCACGTCGGCCGCGGCCACGTTCTCCTCCAGGTGCGCCACCGAGGACGTGCCGGGGATCGGCAGCATCACCGGCGAGCGGCGCAGCAGCCAGGCCAGCGCGAGCTGCGCGGGCGTCGCGCCGTGCTCGGTGGAGATCGCGTCCAGCGGGCCGCCCGGCCGGGCCAGCTCGCCGGTGGCGATCGGGAACCACGGGATGAACGCGAGGTCGTTGCGCTCGCAGTACTCCAGGACGTCCTCGGCGCTGCGGTTGGCGAGGTTGTAGAGGTTCTGCACCGAGGCGATCGTGGTGATCGCGCGGGCCTGCTCGATCTGCTCGACGCTCACCTCGGACAGCCCGATGTGGCGGATCTTGCCCTCCTGCTGCAACAGGGCCAGCTCACCCAACTGGTCGGCCAGCGGCACCTGCGGGTCGATCCGGTGCAGCTGGTAGAGCGGGATGCTGTCCAGACCCAGGTGACGCAGGCTCAGCTCACACTGCTGACGCAGGTACTCCGGCCGGCCCACCGGACGCCAGTCGCCCGGGCCGGAGCGGGTCAGCCCGGCCTTGGTCGCGATGACCAGGTCGTCGGCGTACGGGTGCAGAGCCTCGCGGATCAGCAGCTCGGACACGAACGGGCCGTACGAGTCGGCGGTGTCGATGAACGTCACGCCCAGCTCGACCGCCCGGCGCAGCACCCGCAGCGCCTCGGCCGGGTCCTTCGGATCACCCCACACACCCGGCCCGGTGATCTGCATCGCCCCGTAACCGAGCCGGTTGACCGTGACGTCGCCCCCGATCCGGTACGTACCGGACGCCTTCGCGGGCTGCTTGCTGATGTCGGTGGCCATACGCGCATCCCCAATCGTCTTCGTCGCGGCGGGCAAGACAGACAACCCACCACCTCGTGATCATCCCCCGGGAGCCGGCCATCATGCCGCCGCTCGCCCGATTGTGTGCGCCGACACGGCAGCACGCGATCACTGTCGTCCTGCCGCTAGCGCCCGTCCTGTCCGGTCTGCTACGCCTGATCCGAGTCGGTGCGGCCGGCCGGGGGAGGCGCGATGTGGCGACGGTTCAGACCCGACCCGGTCGGTCGGCTGCGGGAGCGGCTGGACCGCTTCGACACCACCCGCGACCACCGGGCGGTCCTCGACTCCGGCGCGATCCGCGACGCCGAGGCCGTCGTCGACCTGGTGACCGCGACGCCCACGGACGGGCCGCTGCCCGAGCGGGTCGCCGAGGGTGTGTTCCTCCTGGCCTGCCTGCACTGGTACCGATACCAACTGCTGCCCCCGGGCGAGGACGCCGACGACCTCGGCCAGGCGCTCGGGCTCACCCAGTTCCTGCTGCGCTGCGCCCCGCAGCGGGTGTCGCCGGCAATGCTGGCCCTGCTGCACGCGCACCGACCGCCAAGCGGCGGCGGCCCACACGCCGACGCGCCGCCGACCCGGTCCGGCCCGCGGTCGGCCGGGTCGGGTGCCGACGCCGCCGGCGCCCGCTACGTCGAGGCCGTCATGCTGATGGCCGCCGCGGAGACCAGCCGCGACTACCGGGCGGCCGACCGGGCCGAATCGCTGCTGCGCCAGGCCCTCGACGGTACGCCGGCCGGTGCGCCGGAGCGGCTGCACTACCTGTCCGCCCTCGGCAGGGTCCACCGTGACCAGTTCCAGCACCTCGGCCGACGAAGGGCCCTCCCGGCGGCCGTGACGGCGCACCGGGAGAGCCTGGAGGCCACCGGCCTCGGGGACCCGGAACGTCCCGTGCGGCTGTTCAACCTCGGCAACGTCCTGGGCGACACGTACGAGGTCGACCGCGACCCGGCCGCGCTGGACGAGTCGATCACGGTGCTGCGCGACGCGGTCCGGGCCGCCGCGACGGGCACGCCGGTGCGCACGATGGCGCGGATGAACCTCGGCCAGCGGCTGCGCGACCGGTGGCGGCTGCACCGGCGCCCGGGTGACCTCGACGAGGCGATCGACGCCTTCGCCGCGGCTCGGGGCAGTGCCGATCCCCGGGTCGCCGCGCTGCACGGCGCGGCGCTCGCCGAGCGGTTCCTGCGCGACCGGACGCCCGCCGACCGGGACTCCGCGATCGAGGCGTACCGGTCGGCGCTGACCGGGTTCGGCGGGCTCGACCCGGAGCTGGCCGGCACCGCGCAGGTCGGGCTCGCCACCCTGCTCGCGGACCGGCACCAGGCCGTCGCCGATCCGGTCGACCTCGACGCGGCGATCGACGCGTACCGGGCCGCGGCCGGTTCCGGAGCGACACCCGGCGGGACGGATCGCGAGGAGCTGCGCCACGCCATGGCCGGTCTGCTGGCGACACGGTACGAGTTGCGGCAGCGGGCCGACGACGTCACCGAGGCGGTACGGGTGCTGCGCGCCGGCGTGGCCGCCGCCCGGGACCCCGGCCAACGAGCGCGTCGGCTCGCCGACCTCGGCTACGCGCTCGCGCTCGGTCACGCCGACCTCGGCGGGGTGAGCGCGCTGCGCGCCGCACGGGACGGGCTGACCGAGGCGGAACGCCTGCTTCCCCGCACCGACCCGCTGCGTCACCACGTGCTCAACAACCTCGGCAACACCCTGCGCGAACTCTCCGACCTGGCCGGAGAGCCGGCGCTGCTGGAGCCGGCCGCGGTTGCGCTGCGCTCGGCCGTGGCCGCCGCCGGGCCGGACGCCGCGTCCCTGCCCCGGTACCGCTCGAACCTGGGCCTGGTGCTGCAGGCGCTGTTCGCCTCGACCCAGGACCTGGCGACCCTGACCGAGGCGATCCAGGTGCTGGCGCAGGTGATCGACACGACGCCACCCGGGCACCCGGACCGGTTGCCGGCGCTGACCAACTACGGGGCCGCCCTGAACCGCCGGGTCGAACTCTTCCTCGACGGCGCGCTGCCCGCCGGCGGCGAGCCCGCCGACCAGGTCGCGGCCGGCGTCGCCCGGGACTCCGACGCCGCGGTGGCCGCCCTGCGCGAGGCCGCCCAGCTGGCCGAACAGGAGGCCACCCCCAGCGAGTACGCCCAGACGCTCGGCACCCACGCGCTGGCCCACCTGCTGCGGCACCGCCTGCACGGCGACCTGCCGGCGCTCGACACGGCGATTCGACTGCTCCGGCGACTGAGCGAGCGACAGTCGCTCGGCGCGGACCGCTACCGGATCCTCACCAACCTCGCCAACGCCCTGCTGCTGCGCTACCGCGCCGGTCACGCCGATGCCACCGCCACCGCGATGCTGGCCGCGTACCGTGCAGCGGTCGACGAGCTGACCCCCGAGCACCCGGCGCGCACCATGTGTCTGAGCAATCTCGCCACCGCCCTGGAGGCGGTGGCCGACGCCGCCACCTCCGACCCCGGCTCCGCCGCGACGGCGACCGCCGGTGTGGGCGGCTCCGCCGCGCTCGCCGAGGCGGCGGCCGCGCTGCGCGCCGCCGCCGACGTCGAGTCCGCCCCGTCGCTGTTGCGGGCGGTGGCTGCCAGCAGGTACGCGGCGCACGTCGCCCAGGCCGGCGACCTTCCGGCCGCGCTCGACGGGTACGCCACCGCGATCGAGCTGATCGATCTGGTGGCCTGGCACGGCATGGACCCCGACGACCAGACCCGCCTGCTCGGGCGTTTCCCCGGGCTGGCCAGCGACGCCGCGGCGGTCGCCGTCGCCCTCGACAACCCGGAGCGCGCGGTCGAGCTGCTGGAGTACGGCCGCGGGGTCCTGCTCACCCGCGCCCACGACGCGGGCGCCGACCTGGCCGCGCTGCGCGCGCAGGCCCCCCGGCTGGCCGCCCGCCTCGCCGAACTCCAGGACGCCCTCGACGACTTCCCCGCGCCGGCCGGGGTGGCATCGGCGGCTGGGCTGACAGCGACCGCCGGACCGACCCCGGAGCAGCGGTACGACCTCGCCACCCGCCGTCGCCAGCTGCTGACCGAGATCCGCGACCGGCCCGGCTTCGCCGACTTCCTCCGTCCACCGCCCTTCGACGAGCTGGCCCGGGCCGCCGCCGACGGTCCGGTGGTGCTGGTCAACGTGGCTGCCCGGCGCTGCGACGCGCTGGTCGTCGCCAAGGGCCGGGTCAGCGTGGTGCCGCTGCCGGAGCTGACCCTGGACGAGCTGGTCGTCCGGACGGCGAGCTTCCTGGCCGCGATCGCGCTGCTCACCGGGCCGGCGGCGCCGGACGTCCCGCAGCCGCAGGTGCAGCGTCGTCGATCGGCGGCCCGCGCCGAGGTCGCCCAGACACTGGACTGGCTGTGGCGGGTCGTCGCCGCACCCGTACTCGAAAGGCCTCTCCCCACCCCGCCGTCGGCGGACGCCGAACCGTCCACCCCGCCGTCGGCGGACGCCGAACCGCCCGCCGTGCCGTCGGCGGACGCCGAACCGCCCGCCGTGCCGTCGTCTGGCGTGGGCGGGTCGGCGGGGGAGTGGCCTCGGTTGTGGTGGTGTCCCACCGGGGTGCTCACCCTGCTGCCGCTGCACGCGGCCGGTCCGATCGAGGGTGGCGACGGGGTGCTGGACCGGGTGGTCCCGTCGTACACGGCGTCGCTGCGGGCGCTGGCGCACGCGCGCCGGGGCGTCCCGGCCCGGCCCGAACCGGTCGACTCGGCGGTGTTCGTCGGCATGCCCCAGACGCCCGGCCTCGCCGACCTGTCCGGCGTCGCGCGGGAGGAGGAGATCGTCCGTCAGCACGTGCCGCAGGTCCGCTCACTGCTCGGCCCGGTGGCCACCCCGGCGGCCGTGCTCGCCGCCCTGCCCGACCAGCCGGTCGCCCACCTGTCCTGTCACGGCACGCAGGACCTGCGCGCCCCGGCCTGGGGTCGTCTGGAGCTGGCCGGCGGCGCGCTGCACGTCCGGGACCTGTGGCGGCCGGCCGGCAACCCGGCGGCGCTGGCGGTGCTCTCGGCCTGCGAGACGGTACGCGGCGGGGCGGCCCTGCCCGACGAGGCGCTCACGCTCGGTACGGCCTTTCAACTGGTCGGCTTCCGGCACGTCATCGGCGCGCTGTGGTCCATCTCGGACACGCTGACCGTGCGGCTCTGCAAGGACCTCTACGACGGATTGTCAGTGCCCGGAGGGATCGCGCCGGACCGCGCGGCCGTGGCCCTGCACGCGGCGGTCCGCCACCTCCGCGAGGACCTGCCGGATCACCCGGACACCTGGGCCGGCTACGCCCACCTCGGCCCCTGACGGCCGCCCGCCGGACCGCCAGGCCAGGGGCGCTGGGTACACCGCGCGCTAGCGAGCCGACGGTGGGGAGCTGACGGCCGGGGAGCTGACGGCCGGGGAGGCGGGGCGGGCGGGGGCGTACCAGGTCACGCCGACGGCCGCGACCAGCAACGCGGTGCAGAGCAGCACCAGCCCCACTCCGGTCCGCAGGGACCGGACCGCCGCCAGGGCCTCCAGGTGGTCGCCGAGCGGGGCCGGCGGCAGAGCCGCCACCGGGGTCACCGTCAACCGGCCGTGCGCCGCGCGGAGCAGCGCGAGCGCCCCGGCCACGCCCGCGGCCAGCGCGGCGAGCAGCAGGACCCCGACCAGCGCGCCCCAGCCCGCCGCGAGCGTGGTCACGTCGGTGCGACCCCGGATCAGGCTGAACCCGACCAGCGCCACCAGCAGGCCACCCAGCCCGTTGCGCCAGGCCACCGCCGCCGCGCGGACGCGCTCCAGCTCGCCGCGCAGCAGGCCGGCCAGCTGCTGCGCGCGGTGCAGGTCGGCGACGGTCGCGGGCGGCCCCGGGCGAAGCCGGATCACGCCTCGACCTCCAGCCACAGCGTCCAGTACGCCCCACAGCCGCGCATCCCGGCGGGACGCCCCGGGTGCTCGGCCTCGCACTCGCACAGCAGCGTCCGGTAACCGGGATCCGGGGCCCCGGCGTCCTTGCGGTACACCTCGTCGACGAGCGTCGTGGTGCTCGGGTGGCCGCACCGGGGGCACCGCCCACTGAGCACCACCGCGAACTCGAATTCCTGCGGCCGGAAGCCCGCCGCGGCCTGCGTGGCGTACGCCTCGTCGGTCACCTCGGCGTACGACAGTGGGCTCGACACCGGCTCGTCGTCGCGCATCCCGACCTCCCACCACCGACACCCGGACCGTCCACCGTAGTCGGTGTCGGCACCCGCGCCGACCGACGTGCCGGGTCGCCGCCGGCCGGGGATTCCGGCAGGCGGGGCGGCGGACTGCCGCCCGGCCACGCCACCACCGACCGTGGCCGTGGCACCGTCGACCCGTGGACTGACCGGGGGGCAGTTGCGCGGAGCGACCGGTACCGCCGTCGTCGGCGTGCGACGCTGGGCGCGTGCCGGTGACGCCGGCTCGGGCGGCCGGGCCGGTGCGTGCCGGCGCGACGGCGGAGGGAGCACCATGGCGGGAGTGCCGCAGGTCGACTTCGCGCTCGACACGTACGAGTGCATCGTGATCTATCCCGGCGCGGCCGGACGGGCCCTGCCCCCGGAGACCGTGCAGCGGTTGCAGGCCGAGCACACCGAGCACATGCAGGCGTTGCAGCGCAGCGGAATCATCCTGGTCGCGGGCTCGGTGGACGGCCCGGCCCGTACGCCGGAGCCGCCGATCGGCTTCGGGCTGGCCCGCACCGGCAGCGTCGACGACGTGCGCAGCGTGCTGGAGGCCGACCCCGCGGTGCAGGCCGGCCTCTACCGGGTGGACGTGTTGACCTTCCTCTGCCCGGCCGGCTCGTTGGAGTTTCCGCTGGTCAAGGCCCAGAGCTGACGGTCGGTCCAGCGACAGGTGTCGTGATGGTGACGGCGTTGCGGCGTCCGCCGGTGCTACGGTCGCGCGCACCGAGGATCGCGGTCGGGGCGCACCCGGCGTCATCGGCCGGGCCCGGTCGAGGAGACGCCATGAGCTCCGCCGCCACCCCCGATGTCGCGTCCGCCGCCGCGCGGCTGCGTGCCCTGCTCGGTGACCGCGTCCACGAGCCGGGCGAACCCGGGTTCGACACCGCCACCCGCCTGTGGAACGCCGCCGTCGACCGTACGCCCGCCCTGGTCGCCCACTGCCTGGACGCCGACGAGGTGGCCGCGGCGATCCGTGTCGCCGCCCGGTGTCACCTGCCGGTGTCGGTCCGCTCCGGCGGGCACGACTGGGCCGGCCGGGCATTGCGCGACGGTGGCCTGGTTCTCGACCTGACCGGCCTGCGTACCGTCCGGGTCGATCCGGACCGGGGCACGGTGACGGTGGCCGGCGGTGCCAGCGCCGCCGACCTGCTCGCCGCCGCCGCCCCGTACGACCTGGTGGTGCCCACGGGTGTGGTCCGCGACGTGGGCATGGCCGGGCTGACCCTGGCCGGCGGGTACGGCCCGCTCTGCGGGCGGTTCGGCCTGGCCCTGGACAACCTGCTCGGCGCGGAGGTCGTCCTCGCCGACGGTCGTCGGGTCACCGCCGACCCACGCCACGACGCGGAGTTGTACTGGGCGCTGCGCGGCGGCGGTGGCAACGTCGGCGTGGTCACCGAGCTGCGGTACCGGGCGCACCGGCTGCCCGCCGTGCTCGCTGGCATGATCATGTTCGCGCTGGCCGAGGCGCCGGCCGTGCTGCGCGGCTACGCGGCGCTGCTCGCCGACGCCCCGGACGAGTTGACCGTCATGGCCGGGTTCCTGCCCGGCCCGGCCGGCGAACCGGTGGTCTTCGTGTGCCCCTTCTACAGCGGCCCGGACCTGGACGCCGGCCGCCCGTGGCTGGACCGGCTGCGGGCGCTGGGCACCCCGTTGGTCGACCAGGTCGACCCGCTGCCGTACGCGGACGCGTTGCGGATGTTCGACGGCGGGATGGTCGACGGAAACCACTACCTGCTGCGTACCCGCTGGCTGCCACCGCTCGCCGACGGCGCGGTGGACGCGCTGGTCGACGCCGCCCGGCAGGTCACTTCGCCGTTCTCCGCGCTGGCCCTGCACCACTTCCACGGCGCGGCCACCCGGGTCCGGCTCGGCGACACGGCGTTCGGTCTGCGCGCCGAGCACCTGCTGACCGAGATCATCGCGGTGTGGGCGCCCGGCGGGGAGGCCGCACCGCACCTCGCGTGGGCCGAGCAGACGTCGGCGGCGCTCGCCCCGCTCGCCCTGCCCGGGGGCTATCCGAACCTGCTCGCCCCGACCGAGACCGAACGGGTCCGGCTGGCGTACGGCGCGAACTGGTCGCGTCTGCGCCGGGCCAAGCGGCACTACGACCCTCGTGACCTGCTCACCGCCGTGCCCACGCTGCCCCCGTCGGAGCACCCGGAGTGAGCGTGCGCCGGGAGCGCCCCGACACCGCCCGCCGCGACAGGCGTACGATTCCCGGCGCGCGGTCGCCGTTGCCCGTCGCCACAACGTTCCCGGTGCGGCTCCGCCCGCCGGTCCGACGCGCACCGCGCGTTGTTGGACACCTGTTCCGCTGCCTGCAAGGGGTCGGCCCCGAGTCCGACCTGAAGGAGAGACTAGCCTGATGGGCGTGACACGCCGCGCGAAGATCGTCTGCACTCTTGGTCCCGCCACCTCGTCCCCGGAGCGCATCCGGGGCCTCGTCGAGGCCGGTATGAACGTGGCGAGGCTCAACTTCAGCCACGGCAGCCACGCCGACCACGAGGCGGTCTACCGACTGGTCCGGGAGGCGTCCGAGGCGTCCGGCAAGCCGGTAGCCGTCCTCGCCGACCTGCAGGGGCCCAAGATCCGGCTGGGCCGGTTCGCCGACGGCCCGCACGAGTGGCGCACCGGCGACTCCGTCGTGATCACCGGTGACGACATCCTCGGCAGCAAGGAGCGGGTCTCCTGCACCTACCGCAAGCTGCCGCAGGAGGTGAAGCCCGGTGACCGCCTGCTGATCGACGACGGTCGGGTTGCCGTGGAGGTCACCGACGTCACCGGCAACGACATCCGCTGCCTGGTCACCGAGGGCGGCCCGGTCTCCAACAACAAGGGCGTGTCGCTGCCCAACGTGGCGGTCAGCGTGCCCGCCATGTCGGACAAGGACGCCGAGGACCTGCGCTTCTCCCTGGGGCTCGGCGTCGACCTGGTCGCGCTGTCCTTCGTGCGCTCGGCCGAGGACATCAAGCTCGTCCACAACATCATGGCCGAGGAGGGCGTGTTCCGGCCGGTGCTGGCCAAGGTCGAGAAGCCGGAGGCCGTGGATCACCTGGAGGCCATCGTGCTGGCCTTCGACGGCGTCATGGTCGCCCGTGGCGACCTCGGCGTGGAGATGCCGCTGGACGAGGTCCCGCTGGTGCAGAAGCGGGCCGTGCAGCTGTGCCGGGAGAACGCCAAGCCGGTCATCGTGGCCACCCAGATGCTCGACTCCATGATCGAGAATTCCCGCCCCACCCGGGCGGAGGCCTCCGACGTGGCCAACGCGGTGCTCGACGGCGCGGACGCGGTGATGCTCTCCGGCGAGACCAGCGTCGGCAAGTATCCGGTGCTCACCGTCAGCACCATGGCCAAGATCGTGACGACCACCGAGGCCGGCTCGATCGGCGTGCCGCGGTTGCAGCACGACCCGCGTACCCACGGCGGCGCGCTCACCGTGGCCGCCTCGTCGATCGCCCGGGCCATCAACGCCAAGGCGCTGGTCGCCTTCTCGCAGACCGGCGACACCGTCCGGCGGCTCTCCCGCCTGCACTGCGACCTGCCGCTGCTGGCGTTCACCCCGGTCCCCGAGGTGCGTGACCAGCTCGCCCTGACCTGGGGCGTGGAGACCTTCCTCATGCCGTTCGTGCAGCACACCGACGACATGTTCCGCCAGGTCGACCAGGCGCTGCTCGGCCTCGACCGGGCCAACCCGGGTGACTACGTGGTGATCGTGGCGGGCAGCCCGCCCGGCACCCCCGGCTCGACCAACACTCTGCGCGTCCACCAGCTCGGCTCGCTGGTCGACGCGGCGTCGGCGCGGGCGCTGCAGTGAGCGACGATCGGGTCGCGGTCGGCCAGGCAGCGGTCGACCAGCTGCTGGAAGTGCTGGACCTCGACCCGACCGGGGAGATGACCTTCCGGGGGATGAGCCCCCCGGTCGGCCCACAACGGGTGTACGGCGGCCAGGTTGCCGGTCAGGCGCTGGTCGCCGCCGGCCGCACGGTGGACCCGGAGCGGTTCGTGCACTCGCTGCACGGCTACTTCGTCCGCCCCGGCGACCCGGTCGAGCCGATCGAGTACCAGGTGGAGAACATCCGCGACGGCCGGTCCTTCTCGGTACGCCGGGCGGTCGCCCTCCAGCACGACAAGCCGATCTTCTTCATGTCGGCGTCGTTCCAGCGGGCCGAGGAGGGGTTGGACCACCAGGCCCCCGCGCCGCTGGACGTGCCTGCCCCGCAGGACGTGCCGACGATGTCCGACCGGCTCTCCCGCTACCCCGAGCGTCTGGGCATCTGGGGGCAGATCCCCCGCCCGATCGACGTGCGCTACGTGGGGGAGCCCGGCTGGGTCCGCCCCGGCGACCGGCCGGCCGACCCGCACCAGCGGGTCTGGATGCGCATCGACGGCAAGCTGCCCGACGACCCGCTGCTGCACGCGTGCGCGCTCACGTACGCCTCGGATCTCACCCTGCTCGACTCGGTGCTCTCCGTGCACGGTGAGGTGTGGGGGCCGGGCGGTGTGGTCGGCGCGAGCCTGGACCACGCGCTGTGGTTCCACCGGCCGTTCCGCGCCGACGAGTGGTTCCTCTACGACTGCTGGAGCCCGTCGGCGTCCGGCGCGCGAGGGCTGGCCACCGGCCGGATGTTCACCACCGACGGCCGGCAGATCGCCAGCGCCGTGCAGGAGGGTCTGCTGCGCCGCGTCGGCGCCTGATCCGCCGGCCCTCGGGCCGCCGGCCCTCGGGCCGCCGGCCCCCCTCGGGCCGTCGGCCCGGTCACGCCGCGTGGATGGCCTCGCCGGCGATTTCGATCTGCACGGTCTTCCCGACCAGAACGCCGCCGCTCTCCAGCGCGACATTCCAGAGCAGGCCGTAGTCCTCCCGGTTGATCTCGGCGGTCGCGCTGAATCCGAAGATGTTCTGCCCGTACGGATCACGACGGGCGCCGCCGAAATTCACCTGAAGGTCCACCGCGCGAGTGATCCCCTTTACCGTCAACTCGCCGGTGAGCACAAATCGATTGGGCTCGGACTGCGGCGGGGGATTGTGACTTCTGCCTCGTCCGCCGAATCGGTGGTTTCGCAGGCGGGCCCAGTGGAAAATCGGGTCCTCGTCGCTCTGCCAGTTAATGCCCGTGCTTCGATATTCGAGCGTGGGATAACGCTCCACGTCGAGGAAGTCGGCGCTTTTCAGGTGGGTGTCCCGGTCGACGCTCCCGGTGGAGATGCTCGCCGCCGCGATGGTGGCGGTCACGCTGGAGCGCAGCGGATCCTCCGCCAGGAAGATCTCCGCGCTCGCCTCGGCGAACTCGCCGCGGACCGGGCTCACCATCATGTGGCGGGACAGGAAACCGATCCGCTTGTGCGCCTGATCGAGGCGATAGGTGCCGGCGATCGGGATGGTCATGCCATCCCAGGTGCGTGTGGCGACATCGGTCATCGTGTTGCCTTCCCCCCGGGTGGAGCCGGGTGTTTATCAATGTCCTGCCGAGCCCCCGTAACCGGTCCGGCAGTAATACCGCCCGCCCAGCATAAGGACGCGCCGAATCAGCATTCCGGGCCCCACCGGGTAGTGGATCACGGCGTCCGACGTTATTGGCTAATCGTCGATGCGTGACCGATCGGCCGAGGGTCGCCGACCCGGCCGGATGACCTGCGGGCTAACCTTGCCGGCATGCGTCTCTCCGCCCGGGTCGACTACGCCCTCCGCGCGGCCGCCGAGCTCGCCGCGACGGCCAGTGGCCCCGGGCGGGGCCGGCCGGTCACCGCCGACCAGATCGCGCGTGCGCAGGAGATCCCGCCGAAGTTCCTGGAGAGCATCCTGCTGCAACTGCGCCGGGGTGGCATCGTGCACGCCCAGCGCGGCCCGGAGGGCGGCTACTGGTTGGCCCGCCCGGCCGAGGAGATCTCTCTCGCGGAGGTGATCCGGGTGATCGACGGGCCGCTCGCGCACGTCCGGGGGCAGCGCCCCGAACAGCTCGGCTACCACGGCCCGGCCCGTGCCCTGCAGGAGGTCTGGATCGCGCTGCGCGCCAGCGAGCGGGAGATCCTCGAACTGGTCAGCGTCGCCGACGTGGCCGCCGGCACGTTGCCGGCCCGCGTCACCGAGCTGGTCGCCGACCCGCGCGCCTGGATCTGAGTTGGCAGCGGGCACCCTGCCCGCCCCGCGTCACCGAGCTGGTCGCCGGCGCGCGCGCCTGGATCTGAGTTGGCAGCCGGCGCGTTGCCGGCCCGCGTCACCGAGCTGGTCGCCGGCGCGCGCGCCTGGATCTGAGCGCCGGCCGATGCCCGGCCTGATACCCGCTGCGACGCCGCGGCGCGGCTTCCGCGAGATCTTGGACAGTTTCCGTCCGCGCCGAACGGAAACTGTCCAAGATCTTGCCGTGGTGGAGGAGCGTGCGCGGTCGCGACGCCCCGCGGGGGCGCGTCCGGGCGGTTGGTCTGCGGGAATGCGTCGCATTGCCGGGGTACGGCGCGTCGCGGTCCGGCCCGGCCGCGCCTCGCGGTGGCGTCCCACCCCCCGGTCGAGGGCTTGACCCGGGCAGCCTCGTGCCGCATTGTCGACCAAGTTGATAGGAGATACCGAAAAGTCAGGGGGCGCTCGTGCGCAAGCTGCTGGTCCTCGCTCTGGTCGGGCTCGTCGCGCAGTTGATCGATGGTTCGCTCGGTATGGCGTACGGGTTGACCTCGTCCACGTTGCTGCTGGTCGTCGGGGTCGCTCCCGCTGCCGCATCGGCGTCGGTGCACCTGGCCGAGATCGGCACCACGCTCGCGGCCGGGGTCGCGCACTGGCGCTTCGGCAACGTCGACTGGCGGGTGGTGACCCGCATCGCCCTGCCGGGCGCGATCGGCGCGTTCGCCGGGGCCACCCTGCTCAGCTCGATCTCCACCGAGTCAGCCGCGCCGTGGATGGCCGCCATCCTCTTCACTTTGGGCGCGTACCTGCTGCTGCGCTTCGCCCGACCGCTGCGTACCGGCCGGGTCGGCGGACGGCTGCGCGGACGCTTCCTCGGCCCCCTGGGCCTGGTCGCCGGCTTCGTCGACGCGACCGGCGGTGGCGGGTGGGGCCCGGTCGCCACCCCGGCGCTGCTGGTCTCCGGTCGGATGGAGCCCCGCAAGGTGATCGGCTCGGTCGACACCGCCGAGTTCGTCGTGGCCGGCGCCGCTAGCGTCGGTTTCCTGATCGGCCTGGGCACGGAGGGGTTCCTTCTCCCCACCGTCGTGGCCCTGCTGATCGGCGGGCTCATCGCCGCCCCGCTGGCCGCCTGGCTGGTGCGCATCGTGCCCGCCCAGCTGCTGGGCGCGGCGGTCGGTGGCGTGATCGTGCTGACCAACGCCCGCACCCTGATCCGGTCCGCCGAGCTGGACGGCCCGCTCCGCCCCACCCTGTACGCCCTGCTGGCCGCCGCTTGGCTGACCGCGCTGATCTTCGCCGTGCGGGCCCTGCGCCGCGCCCGCCGCGCCCGCGCCACCGTCGCCGCCGCCCCGACCGTCACTCCCGCCGCCCCGAGCGTCGCTCCCGCCGTCGCTCCCGCCGCCCCGGCCGTCGCTCCCGCCGCCGACGTGGTGCCGGCGGATCTGGCCACAACGGGTACGCCCAGCCCGCGCTGACCGGCGGGCGAGGGTCAGCGGGTGGGGAGGTCGTCGGCCGCGCCGGCGAGCAACGTCCACGCCTCGTCGACGTGTGCCTCGGTGGTCTGCGGTGCGCCGACGGCCAGCCGCAGCGTGTAGCGGCCGGCCACGCGGGTGTGGGTCAGGTGTGCCCGCCCGGTGCCGTTGACCCGGGCCAGCAGCTCGGCGTTGGTGTCGTCGTCGGCGCGCAGCCGGAAGCAGACCAGCGAGAACGGGTGCGCCGCGGCCAGCTCGAACCGGTCGTCCTCGCGGACTCGGTCGGCGAACCGGGCGGCCAGTGCCACGCCGGAGCGGATGTGCGCCCGCAGCCCCTCGGCGCCGTACCAGCGCAGCACGAACCACAGCTTCAGGGCCCGGAAGCGGCGACCCAGGGGCACCTGCCAGTCCCGGTAGTCGATCACCGCCCCGGATTCGGAGGCGGCGTTGCGCAGGAACTCCGGGAGCACGGTCAGCGCTTCGATCAGTTCGGCGCGGTCGGCCACCCAGAACGCGTCGCAGTCGAAGCCGGTGAGCAGCCACTTGTGCGGGTCGAAACAGTAGGAGTCCGCGTACTCCAGGCCGGCGTGCGACCAGCGCAGCTCGGGGCAGACGGCGGCGGCGCCCGCGTACGCCGCGTCGACGTGCAGCCAGATCCCGTACTCGGCGCAGATCGCCCCGATCTCGGGCAGCGGATCGACGGCGGTGGTGGAGGTGGTGCCGATGGTGGCGACCACCATGGCGGGTACGTCCCCGGCGGCCAGGTCCGCCTCGATCGCGGCCCGCAACGCGTCGGGGCGCAGCGCCTGGGTGTCCGGGTCCACGTCGATCGGCCGGATCCCGTCGCCGCCCAACCCGGCGATCCGTGCGGCCTTCTCGATCGAGGAGTGCCCGTGCACGGAGGTGTACGCGCGATAGCGCCTGTCGATTCCGGTGACGCGCCAGCGACCCGCGCTGGCGCGGTGCAGCGCGGCGAGGGTGGCCACCAGGGTCGCCGAGGAGGCCGAGTCCTGGATGACGCCGCCACCGGCGCCGGTCGACCGGAAGCGTTGCGGCAGGTCGAGCAGCTGGGCCAGCCAGTCCATCATGACCGTCTCCAGCTCGGTGCAGGCCGGGCTGCTGGCCCACAGCATGCCCTGCACGCCGAGGCCCGAACTGACCAGGTCGCCGAGCAGACTCGGGCCGGAGGTGTTCGCGGGGAAGTAACCGAAGAAGCTCGGGTGCTGCCAGTGGGTCAGCCCCGGTAGGACGATCGCGTCCAGATCGGCGAGGACCGCCTCGACCGGCTCGCCGCCGGTGGTGGGCGGCACGCTCGGCAGGGCCTTGGCCACCGTCCCGGGTGGGTCGGCCGGGGCGACCGGCCGCTGGTGCAGCGTCGTCCAGTAGTCGGCGATCCAGTCGACGACGGCGTGGCCGGCGCGGCGGAACTCGTCCGGGTCCATGTGCGGGGCGCTCACCCGTACGAGTTGATCAGGCATCCCACCGCGGGGCAAGAGCACACGGTTCACGGCGGGGTGTGACATCCGTCGATATTGCGGAGCGGAAAGCGCTTGCCTTACGATGCGGCTGAGCCGGATCCGCGAGTTCCAGGGCGTTTCACCCCGACCAGATCGCCGTTCGTCGCTGCGGCGGCGGGCCGTTCACCGTGCTTCCCGGGCAGGGCAGGTGGACCACAGCGGTCATCACCGGATCCTCCGGAGGCAGTTCATGCACCCGTCCAGACAACGGCTGATCCTGCTGGCCGCGTCGACGGCCACCGCCGTCGTGGCCGGCGCCGTCGGCACGGTCGTCGCCTCGGCCGCCGCCGTCGGCTGTCGCGTCGACTACCAGGTCACCAACCAGTGGCAGGGCGGCTTCGGCGCCAACGTCACCATCACCAACCTCGGCGAGGAGGTCAACGGCTGGGCCCTCACCTGGTCGTACGCCGCCGGCCAGCAGGTCACCCAGGCGTGGAACGCCACCGTCACCCAGTCCGGCGCCCAGGTGACCGCGCGCAACGTCGACTACAACGGCGCCCTCGCCACCAACGGCATCGCCTCGTTCGGGTTCAACGCCTCGTGGACGAGCAGCAACCCGGTGCCGGCCAGCTTCGCGCTCAACGGCGTCACCTGCACCGGGGCGCCGGCCACCGACGGCCCGACCACCCCGCCACCGACCACCCCACCGCCCACGACGCCACCGCCCACGACGCCGCCGCCGACCACTGCGCCGCCGACGACGCCGCCACCCACCACGCCTGGAGCCGGGGCGAAGCAGATGGAGAACCTGGACCGAGGGTTGATCAGCGTCCGCTCCGGCAGCGGCAACCTGGTGTCCTGGCGGCTGCTCGGCACCGAGACCTCCGGCGTGGCGTTCAACCTCTACCGGGGCTCGACCAGGGTCAACGCCACCCCGATCACCGGCGCCACCAGCTACCTCGACAGCGGCGCGGCGGCCGGGTCGGCGTACACCGTGCGGGCCGTGGTGGGCGGCGCCGAGCAGGCGGCGTCCGCGCCCGCCCTGCAGTTCGCCAACGGCTACCTGGACGTGCCGTTGCAGGTGCCGGCCGGCGGGACCACCCCCAGCGGGGAGAGCTACACCTACAGCGCCAACGACGCCTCCGTCGGCGACCTCAACGGCGACGGCACCTACGAGATCGTGCTCAAGTGGGATCCGTCGAACGCCAAGGACAACTCCCAGTCCGGCTACACCGGCAACGTCTACGTCGACGCGTACACCCTGACCGGCACCCGGTTGTGGCGGATCGACCTGGGCCGCAACATCCGCGCCGGCGCCCACTACACCCAGTTCCAGGTGTACGACTACGACGGCGACGGCCACGCCGAGGTGGCCATGAAGACCGCCGACGGCACCCGCTCCGGCACCGGCCAGCTCATCGGCTCGTCGTCGGCGGACTACCGCAACTCCAGCGGCTACGTGCTCTCCGGCCCGGAGTACCTGACCATGTTCAACGGTCAGACCGGCGCGATCGCATCCACCGTGAACTACGACCCGCCGCGCGGCACCGTGTCGTCCTGGGGCGACTCGTACGGCAACCGGGTGGACCGGTTCCTCGCCGGCACCGCCTACCTGGACGGGCAGCGCCCGTCGCTGATCATGGCCCGGGGCTACTACACCCGGGCGGTCATCGCGGCGTGGGACTTCCGCAACGGCACGCTGACCAAGCGCTGGACGTTCGACTCGAACGCCTCCGGCAACGGCGCCGCCGCGGGTCAGGGCAACCACCAGCTCTCCGTGGCCGACGTCGACGCCGACGGCCGCCAGGAGATCGTCTACGGCGCCGCCACGATCGACGACAACGGTCGGTTGCTCTACTCGACGGGCAACGGGCACGGCGACGCCCTGCACGTCGGGGACCTCGACCCGGGCCGCGCCGGCCTGGAGGTGTTCAAGGTCGACGAGGACGCGAGCAAGCCCAGCTCCTGGTTCGCGGACGCCCGTACCGGTCAGATCCTGTGGTCCACGCCGGCCTCCGGCGACAACGGCCGGGGCGTCTCCGCGGACATCTGGGCCGGCAGCCCCGGCGCGGAGTCGTGGTCGGCGGCGGTGTCCGGCCTGGCCAACACCCGTGGACAGAACATCGGGCGCAAGCCGTCGTCGACGAACTTCCTCGCCTGGTGGGACGGCGACCCGGTCCGCGAGCTGCTGGACGGCACGAAGATCGACAAGTACGGCACCAGCGGCGAGACCCGGCTGCTCACCGGCGACCAGGTGGCGTCCAACAACGGCACCAAGTCCACGCCGGCGCTCTCCGGCGACATCCTCGGCGACTGGCGCGAGGAGGTGATCTGGCGAACCACTGACAGCCGGGCGCTGCGCATCTACAGCACGCCCACTCCGACCAGCACCCGGATCCACACCCTGATGCACGATCCGCAGTACCGCGTGGCGATCGCGTGGCAGAACACCGCCTACAACCAGCCGCCACACCCGGGGTTCTTCATCGGCGACGGAATGGCCAGCCCACCCACCCCGAACATCTACCTACGCTGATCTGACCCTGGCGGTCCTGATCGGGTTCGCCTAGGGTGGCAGGCACCGGGCCGCAGCCGCGGAATCCGCACAGCTCCGGCCCGGTGCTCCACACCGCGGCATTCCCGACCCGTCCCGACCGGGAATGCCTTACCACCACCGGCACCAACATTAGGCACCGTCCGGGTCGCGGGGGTGACGCTGACGTGAAGATCGTGTTTCACGCGTCCCGGCGCAGACCCCCCGCCACCTGCTCGGCGATCAACTCGTACGACCGCACCCGGTCGGCGACGTCGTAGACCAGGGTGGTGAGCATCAGCTCGTCCGCGCCGGTGCGCTCCTGCAACTCGGTCAACTGCCGGCGCACCGTCTCCGGCGAGCCCAGCGCCTGACCGTCACGGCGCTGCAGCACGAACTCCCGCTCCATCTCGGTGTACGGGTACGCCGCCGCCTCGTCGGGCGTCGACAGCGGCTCCGGTCGACCGGAGCGCAGCTTCAGAAACGACAGCGCGCTCGGCCCAGCCAGCCACTCGGCCCGCTCGTCGGTCTCGGCGCAGACCGCGTTGACGGCCACCATCGCGTACGGCTTGTCCAGCCACTGCGACGGCCGGAAGTTCTGCCGGTACAGCGCCAGCGCCGGCAGCGTGTTCGCCGAGCTGAAGTGGTGCGCGAAGGAGAACGGCAGACCCAGCAGGCCGGCCAGCTGGGCGCTGAAGCCGCTGGAGCCGAGCAGCCAGACGGCCGGCTGCTCACCCCGACCCGGGGTGGCGATGATCTGCCCCGGCTTCTCCCCGCTGAAGTAGTTCATCAGGTCCGCCAGCTCACGCGGGAAACCCTCCGCCGACAGGCCCTCCATGGTGCGCCGCAACGCCAGCGCGGTCACCTGGTCGGTGCCCGGGGCCCGCCCGATGCCCAGGTCGATCCGACCGGGGTGCAGCGCCTCCAGGGTGCCGAACTGCTCGGCCACCACCAGCGGCGCGTGGTTGGGCAGCATCACCCCGCCCGAGCCGAGGCGGATCGTCGACGTGTTCGCCGCCAGGTGCGCCAGCAGGACCGCCGGCGCGGAGCTGGCGATCGCCGGCATGTTGTGGTGCTCGGCCACCCAGAACCGGTGGTAGCCCAGCTCCTCGGTGCGTCGGGCCAGCTCGGTGGTGGCCTGCAGGGCCGCTCCGGCGGTGGTCCCGCGAGCGACCGGGGCAAGATCAAGAACAGACAACGGTACGGTGATCACACGCAGTGCCAACTCCCTGGCCTGCCCATTCATTCCGGCTGCCGCTCACCCCACCCCGCGGGCCTGCTCGAAGATCAGGCTGGTCTGCGTGTGCTGCACCACCGGATCGACCGCGAGATGATCCAGCACGAAGTCCCGCAGCGCGTCACCCGACGCCGCCCGCACGTGCAGCACGTAATCCTCCGCGCCGGCCACGTGGAACACCGACACCACCCCGGGCAGGCGCACCGACCGGGCCCGGAACGCGTCCACCGCCGCCCGCTCGTGCGCGGTCAACCGCACCGACACCAACGCCTGCAACGGCAGACCCAGCGCGGCCGGATCCACCTCCGCGTGGAAACCCCGGATCGCCCCGCGCTCGCGCAACGCCCGCGTCCGTGTCAGGCACGTCGACGGCGCCACTCCCACCCGCTCGGCGAGCGCGTTGTTCGGCAACCGGCCGTCCGCCGCCAACTCGGCGAGGATCGCGCGGTCCACCTCGTCCAGGGCCGGATACGGCCGCACTTCGTTCGGCTCAGGGGGCATCCGAGCATCCTCCACCGAATATCCCGACGAAGCCAGCCCTCATCTCAGAATTATTCACCAAACCATTGCCCTCTCGGCACCGGATGTTCGACGCTACCGCCATGACGACGGTGGACACCCGGGCCGTACACGCCGGCCGCGACGACCTGCGCACGCTCGGCGTGCACGTGCCACCGATCGACCTCTCCACCACCAACCCACTGCCCTCGGTCGACGACGGCGGCAACGCCTACGAACAACTCGCCACCGGCGGCACCCTCCCCGCCGACGGCAGCGCCGTCTACCAGCGGCTCTGGAACCCCACCGTCGCCCGCTTCGAGACGGCCCTCGCCGAACTGGAGGGCACCGCCCAGGCCGTCGCCTTCGCCAGCGGCATGGCCGCCCTCACCGCCACCCTGCTCGCCGCCACCCGCGACGGCCACCGCCACATCGTCGCCGTCCGACCCCTCTACGGCGGCACCGACCACGTCCTCGCCACCGGCCTGCTCGGCACCACCGTCACCTGGGCCCACCCCGACCAGGTCGCCGCCGCCATCCGCCCCGACACCGCGCTGGTCGTCATCGAGACGCCCGCCAACCCCACCCTCGACCTCGTCGACATCGCCGCCCTCGCCACCGCCGCCGGCGACGTACCCCTGCTCGTCGACAACACCGTCGCCACCCCCGTGCTCCAGCAACCCGCCCGGCACGGCGCCACCCTCGTCCTGCACAGCGCCACCAAGAGCATCGGTGGGCACGGTGACGTCCTCGCCGGCGTCGTCGCCTGCGACGCCGACTGGGCCGTCCGACTGCGCCAGGTCCGCGCCGTCACCGGCGCGATCCTGCACCCCCTCGGCGGCTATCTCCTGCACCGCGGCCTGCAGACCCTGCCGCTGCGGGTCCGCGCCCAACAGGCCACCGCCGAGAAACTCGCCGGCTGGCTCGTCGACCACCAGGCCGTACACCGGGTGCACCACCCCTCGGTGTACGACCCGGCGGCGCTGGTCGGCCGGCAGATGGCCGGCCCCGGCAGCCTGCTCGCCTTCGAGGTACGCGGCGGCGCGCCCGCCGCCGCCACCGTCGCCGCCGCCTGCCGACTCATCACCCACGCCGTGTCCCTCGGCGGCGTGGACACCCTCATCCAGCACCCCGCGTCGCTCACCCACCGGCCCGTCGAGGGCGACGCGAAGCCCGACGGCGCGCTGCTGCGCCTCTCCGTCGGCCTGGAAGACCCCGACGACCTGCGCGCCGACCTCGCCCAGGCGCTCGACACGATCGCCTGATCAGCGCAGCTCGCGGTTGCCCAACACCCGGGTCGGCGCGCCCTCCCGGGCCACGCGCAGCATCGCCCGACCAATCCCGTCCGTCGTGGTGACCTGGTTGGGGAAGAGGCGCCGCAACAGCGGGAACAGCGGACGGGTGACCGCGTACCCCAACCGGTACCACCGCGTCTTCGACACCGCCCCGTGCGTCGGCTGGATGAAACCCGGTCGCGCCGCGTACCCGTTGGGCAGCAGTTCGATGATCGCGTTCTCGGCACGGCCCTTGACCCGCGCCCACATCACCCGACCCCGCTCCGACGAATCGGTCCCCACACCCGAGACGTAGACGAACGTGACACGCGGACTCACCTCGGCCAACACCCGCGCCGCGGCGAGGGGATAGTCGTAGCTGATCCGGGTGTACGCCGCCTCGTCCAGACCCAGCGACGAGACGCCCAGGCAGTAGAAGCAGGCGTCGACGCCGGTCAGCTCCGCGCGTACCGCCTCCAGGTCACCCACGTCGGGGACCGTCAGCTCCCGCAGCTTCGGATCCTGCCGACCGGTCGACCTCCGGCCGACGGTGAGCACCTCCCGCACGTCCTCGGCGAGCAGACACTCCCGCAGCACGCCCTGGCCGACCATCCCGGTCGCACCGAAAATGACCACCCGCATCAGAACCCGCCCTCTGTCGTCGACCCCCGCACAGGCTCCCACGCACGCGATGCCGCTGCCCCATCCACCGGTCGATCATGAAGTTATCGCCTTCGATGTCGGCGTGTCGGCGCAATAACCTCATGATCACCAGGGTTGGGCGGCCTGGCGGGGTCAGGACTTGGGGCCGACGTGCCGGTCGAGCGCGGCTACCGCGTCGCGCCGCGCCACCGACAGCGAGTTGCGACGGTTCATCCGCCAGGCGATGCCGAGCAGGTCGAGGCCCCACTGGCAGAGCCCCATGATGTCCGTCGACTCGTTGACAAACATGTAGCGCGGGTAGACGTACGCCCTGCCGCGCATGGTCACCCGGTTGGCGATGCGGCAGCCGTCGGAGTGGAACAGCCCTCTCAGGAAGTCGCCGGGGTGCTGCTCCATGATCGGCCTTTGCCAGTCGGCGAGGACGATCGGTCGCTCGTGCTTCTTGCCGGGACCGTGCTGCGGGAGCAGGCAGGGCCAGTGGAGGCCGTAACTCTGCACGCCCACGCAACCCTGCTTCTGGACCCGTTGCACCTTCGAGGCCAACACGGCTCGCATGGCCACATCGCACGCCTCGATCAGCCCGGGCCAGGCATTGGAACAGTAGATGCGCAACACCGGAACACGCGCCGCCGTCACCAGGTGGCCGTCGCCCAGGTAGAGACCGAGCAGGTAGGCGTAGGCCGCGGGGTCTGTCGGACTATCGACACCTTCACGGCAGCGGAAACACCGGAGCTGGGTGCCCTGGAACTTCGCTTCCGGCCGGTCGTTGCACCAGTGCCAGACCGTGCGATATGGCAGACCGACAGCCCGAGCGGTGTCGGCGACAGTGCCGCCCGCGAGGAAGAACTGGCGTGCACGAGCACGGATCTCAGGTGGATGCACGGGACCATGCTCGAACATCCGTACGACATTAATTTGTGCCCTCGGTGGGATTCGAACCCACACTGTATGGAGTTTGAGACCATTGCCTGCTGCCAGTTGGGCTACGAGGGCGCTTCCCTGATTCAGCCCTGACAGGATACCCACTACGCTGAGGGCGGTGACACCCGGCTGGGCGGGTGTCGGGTTCGAACTGGTGGGGGTAGGGCTGGTGGCTGAGATGCCGACGGATGCCGAGCGCAGGCGCGTACTGATCGCCGAGGACGAGGCGCTGATCCGGCTGGACCTCGCCGAGATGCTTGTCGAAGAGGGCTACGAGGTGGTGGGGGAGGCCGGCGACGGCGAGACCGCCGTGCGCCTCGCCGAGGAGCTGAAGCCCGACCTCGTCATCCTCGACATCAAGATGCCGATCATGGATGGGCTGGCCGCCGCCGAGCGGATCGCCGGCGCCCGGATCGCCCCGGTGATCATCCTGACCGCGTTCAGCCAGCGGGACCTGGTGGAGCGGGCGCGGGCGGCGGGCGCGATGGCGTACCTGGTGAAGCCCTTCCAGAAGAGTGACCTGGTCCCGGCGGTGGAGATCGCGCTGTCGCGCTACTCGGAGGTCGCGGCCCTGGAGGCGGAGGTCGCGAGCCTGACCGACCGCCTGGAGATCCGCAAGACGGTCGAGCGCGCCAAGGGCGCGCTGATGACGACGTACGGGATGACCGAGCCGCAGGCGTTCAAGTGGATCCAGCGCACGGCGATGGACCACCGGATGACCATGAAGGAGGTCGCCGAGCGGATCCTCGCGGAGACCGCCGGCGGCGAGGTGGCGCAGCAGCCGACCGTCTGAGTGGGTCTGCCCTGCTCGGGGTCACCGCGCGCGGCGGGTGCTGGTTAGCATCGACGGGTGTCCGTCCGACGGGTGATCGCGGTGTTCGGCCTCTTCGCGCTGCTGCTCGCCGGCTGTGACGGGCCGGCCGCGTCGACCGGTGAGCGGCTGTCCGCTGCCGCCGCGCCCGCGCTGCGGCCGGCATGGCAGGCGTTGACGCTGCCGGCGCCGCCGGGTGGCGCGGGCCGCCTGTTGGTACGCGACGTGGCGGCGTGCGCGGGCCGGTGGTTCCTGGTCGGCGGCGTCGCGGACGCCGCTGGCGGCACGCGCCCGGCGGTCTGGACCAGCGTGGACGGTACGGCGTGGACGGTCCTGCCGGTGCGGGCGGATTCGTTCTACGGCAAGCAGAACGTGCTGTCGTCGGTGGCGTGCCGCGACGGCCGGGCGGCGGTGATCGGCGCGAAGGTCGGCGGGGCGCACGGCTATCCGCGGGTGAGCACGTGGCGGCAGGTGGCCGACGGCGCGCTGGTCGAGGTGCAGGCGTCCTTCGAGACGTACGGCGGGCCGAAGGCGGTGAACGTGTCCCGCCTGGCGGCGGGTTCCTCGGGCTGGTTGATCGTGGGCAACCGTTCGGCGGGTGCGGCCTCGTGGGTGTCGTCGCCGGAGGCGGCCGAGTTTGCGCTGGTGGAGGGCGCGCCGGGGCTGGCGAGTGACACCACGGGGGTGACCTGGGCGTTCGACGCGGCGGCGACGTCGTCGGGTTGGCTGGCCGTGGGTGGTCTGCTGCCGGCCGGCCGGATCGACCGGGACCCGGCGGTGTGGTCGTCGCCGGACGGGCGGTCGTGGCAGCGCACGGTGTTGCCGGGTGGCCCGGAGTACGAGGAGTTGCAGCGGGTGGCGCTGGCCGGTGGGGTGCCGGTGGCGGTCGGGCTGCGGGGTGCGACGTTCGGCGCGTGGCGTCAGGAGGCGGCGGGCTGGGTGGCGGCGGGGACGTTCGGGCGGCGGTCCGCGGCGGGGGTGCCTCAGGTGGCGTCGCTGGTGGCCTCCGGTGATCGGCTGTTCGCCGCGGTGACGGACGGTGCGCGTTACTCGGTGTGGGTGTCGACCGATCGGGGTGGATCGTGGCGGGAGGCCGCGATGCCGCTCGATGTGGCGGCGGGTGCCGACCGGGACGTGGCGCTGGTCGCGGTGGGTGAGCGGTGGTGGCTGGCGGTGGACGACGGTTCGCGGTCCGGGCTGTGGTGGGCGGGCGGGGTGGGCGCCTGAGGGTGGGGCCTGGTGGTCCCGTGGCCGGGCGGCCGACTGTCCGGATTGTTTGCGCAGGTCAGATCGTCTTTTCGGTGGGCTCCGTCGGTCCGGGTGGGTGGGCGGGCGCTCAGACCGACCGTGGGCTTAAGGACCGATCGACGGATTCACCTGTTACGGGCATCGACAGGATTGCCCGCGTCTTCGTAACGGTTTCGCAGACCCCGCGTTCAGGCCTTCCGGGACGGTATGCGGTGTCGGTACGCTCCGCCATCACGAGCCGTTACGCAGGGGGCGTCCCTGCGGGGTGGGTGGATCTGCGGTCCGCGTGCTGTCGCCGTCACTACGGGTCAGCCGCGTCCGCATCTGGAGGAGGTCAGGAAGCCGTGAGGCGAAGCTATGTACGGGCGCTGGGCACTGTTGCGCTCGCCGCGACCCTGGTGGTCGCGGCTGGTTGCCAGGATTCCGGTGGCGGCGACGGTGGGACCGCGTCCGGTGACTGCGGTGGCAAGATCGCGATCTTCGGCGCGTTCACCGGTGACAACGCGGGTCTGGTGATCCCGTCGCTCAACGGCGCGAAGCTCGCCGTGAAGCAGTTCAACGAGGCGAACCCGAACTGCAAGGTCGAGATGCAGCCGTTCGACACCCAGGGTGACCCGGCTGTCGCGACCCCGTTCGCGAACCAGATCGCGGGTGACAAGTCGTTCCTCGGTGTCATCGGTGGCCACTTCTCCGGTGAGTCGGACGCCACCATGCCGATCTACCAGGCCGCTGGCCTGGCCATGATCAGCCCGTCGGCGACCCGTACGGACCTGACCCAGAAGGGCAACACGTCCTTCTACCGGGTCGTCGGCAACGACGGCACGCAGGCCGGCGCGGTGGCGAGCTACCTGAAGGCGCAGAACGCCGCCAAGGTCTTCATGATCGACGACGGCAGCGCCTACGGCGCGGGCATCACCGCCGAGCTGGGCAAGAACCTCGGCCCGGCGCTGGCTGGCAGCGACAAGATCCAGGAGAAGCAGTCGCAGTTCGACGCGACCATCTCCAAGATCAAGGCGAAGCAGGCCGACTTCGTCTTCTACGGCGGTTACACCCGTGAGGCCGCTCCGCTGGTGAAGCAGATGCGCGCCGCCGGTGTCCAGGCCAAGTTCGTCGGCCCGGACGGCCTGTACGACCCGGCGTTCCCGGCGGGTGCCTCCGGCGGCGCCGAGGGCGCGATCATCACCTGCCCGTGCCTCCCGGCCGACAAGGCCGGCGGCACCTTCGCCGCCGACTACCAGAAGGAGTACGGCATCGCGCCGGGCTCCTACGGCGCTGAGGGCTTCGACGGCGCGCAGATCTACCTCGACGCGTTCAAGGCCGGCAAGAAGACCCGGGCCGACATCCTGGCCTTCGTGAAGTCCTACGACAAGCAGGGCGTGTCGAAGTACATCAAGTTCGACGACAAGGGCGACGTCGACCCGTCGAAGGTCGTCATCTGGGCCTACCAGATCAAGGGCAAGGAGATCACCGCGCTGCAGGAGCTCAAGCTCAGCTGACGGCACGGCAAACGGGGTGCGGCCGGGGTTTCTCCCCGGCCGCACTCGATTCAAGGAGACCCCGGTGAATTTCGACGAACTCTTCGGCCACCTCGGCCAGCACACCGTCGACGGGTTGTCCAAGGGGGCGATCTACGCCCTGATCGCCCTGGGCTACACCCTCGTCTACGGCGTCCTTCGCCTGATCAACTTCGCTCACTCCGAGGTCTTCATGGTCGGCACCTTCGCGGTGCTGGGCGTGTGGAGCGCCTTCGGTGTGCAAAATAACCCGCCGGTCGGACAGGCCGTGCTCTTCCTCGTACTCGGTCTGGTGGCCGCGGCGGTCGCGTCGGGCGGCACGGCCCTGGCGATCGAGCGGATCGCCTACCGGCCGCTGCGCCGCAAGAACGCCCCGCCGCTGATCTTCCTGATCACCGCGATCGGCCTCTCCCTGGTGCTGGTCGAGGTCTTCGGCCTGCTGCTGCCCGACACCGTCGGCGGCACGTTCCCGGACCTGTTCGGCCGGCCGCGGCAGATCGTCGGCATGCCGACGATGATCAAGCAGGAGACGCTGTTCTCCATCGGCGGCACGAACATCACCAACATCCAGGTGATCGTGTTCGTGTCGGCCGTGGTGATGATGGCCGCGCTGGACTGGTTCATCAACCGCACCCGGTACGGGCGGGGCGTGCGCGCCGTCGCCCAGAACCCGGAGACGGCGGCCCTGATGGGCGTCAACCAGGAGCGCGTGATCATGCTGATCTTCGTGCTCGGCGGGATGATGGCCGGCGCGGCCGCGCTGCTGTGGAGCATGCGCTTCGGCTTCACCCAGAACAGCATCGGCTTCGTGCTGGGCCTCAAGGCGTTCACCGCCGCCGTTCTCGGCGGTATCGGCAACCTGCGCGGTGCCCTGGTGGGCGGCCTCTTCCTCGGTCTCGTCGAGGTCTATGGAGCCACCCTCTTCGCGTCGAACTGGGAGGACGTCATCGCCTTCGTGGTGCTGATCGCGGTGCTGATGTTCCGGCCCACCGGTCTGTTGGGTGAGTCGCTGGGGAGGGCCCGCGCATGATGAACTCCATTCGCGGCGCCGACCGGCGTCGGGTCAGCCTGCTTACCGGCGTCGGCGACCGGTTCCGGGCGCTGCCGAAGTGGCAGCGGGCCGCGGCCTTCCTGGCCTTCGTGGCGTTCCTCTACTACCTGCCGCTACTCGGTATCCCCGGCCTCACCTGGCTGCGGACCGACTCGATCGCCGGCGGCAACAACTGGGCCGGTGTGCTCTTCATCTGCGCCATCTACGTGCTGGTCGCGATCGGCCTGAACGTGGTGGTCGGCCTCGCCGGTCTGCTGGACCTGGGTTACATCGGCTTCTTCGCCGTCGGGGCCTACAGTGTGGCGCTGTTCGGTTCGGTGAACTCGCCGGTGGTGAAGTGGATCCAGCAGAAGTTCGAACTGCCGCCGACCTGGGCGGTCACCTGGGCGATCTGCCTGTTCATCGCGATCGTCCTGACGATGATCTTCGGGGTGCTGCTGGGCTGGCCGACGCTGCGGCTGCGCGGCGACTACCTGGCCATCGTGACCCTCGGCTTCGGTGAGATCATCCGGATCGTGGCCCGCAACGCCACCAGCATCACCAACGGCAACCAGGGCATCTCCGCGATCCCGGGGCCGGAGGGCCCGCCGTCGGCCGACAACCAGATCTTCGGGCTGATCGACGCGAAGCCCTGGTACTGGCTGGCAATCACGGTGGTGCTGCTGATGGTCTTCGCGGTGCGCCGGCTCGAGCACAGCCGGGTCGGCCGAGCCTGGCTCGCCGTCCGGGAGGACGAGGACGCCGCGGCGGTGATGGGGGTCTACCCGTTCAAGTTCAAGCTCTGGGCGTTCGCCATCGGCGCCGCCCTGGGCGGGCTCTCCGGGTTCCTCTTCGCCAGCCGTAACGCGTTCATCGACCCGACCCAGTTCAACGCGAACCTCTCCATCCTCTTCGTCGCCATGGTCGTGGTCGGCGGCTCGGGGAACATGATCGGGGTCTCGCTCGGCGCGGTGCTGCTCGCCTACCTGCCGGAGCGGTTCCGGGAGGTCGCCGACTACCGGTGGCTGGCCTTCGGCCTGGCCATGGTCGTGGTGATGATCCTGCGTCCGCAGGGCCTGATCCCCAGCCGGCGGCGGGCCCGCGAGCTCAAGGACCGCGCGGCGGCGGCAGAGGAGGCGCCCGCTCATGTCTGACCAGACGACCGACACCGTGACGCCGAAGATTCCGACCCAGCCGGGGCCTCGGCAGGTGCTTCTCGAAGTCGACGACGTCACGCTCCGCTTCGGCGGCGTGGTCGCCCTCGACAAGATCAATTTCCAGATCTACGAGGGCGAGATCCTCGGCCTCATCGGGCCGAACGGCGCCGGCAAGACCACCAGCTTCAACGTGATGACCGGGGTCTACAAGCCGACGTCGGGCGCGGTCCGGTTCCGGGGCCAGAAGGTGACCGGCCGCAAGCCGCACCAGATCAGCCAGTTGGGCATCTCCCGGACGTTCCAGAACATCCGTCTCTTCCCGGAGATGACGGCGCTGGAGAACGTCATGGTCGGCACGGACTCCCGGCACAAGACCAGTGTGCCGGGGGCGCTGTTCCGGCTCTACCGGGTGCGACCCAAGCCGGAGGAGCTGCCGCAGGTCACCGCCGCGTCCGGGATCGTCCGGACCTGGCAGCAGGTGCGCCTGAAGGCCGCGAAGATCTTCGGCCTGTCCCGGCACATCCTGGAGGAGCGGGCGGCGGAGGCCAAGGCGCTCGAGTTGCTGCGCTTCGTCGGGATCGCCGACCGGGCCAACGACGAGGCGCGCAACCTGCCGTACGGCTACCAGCGCCGGTTGGAGATCGCCCGCGCGCTGGCCACCGAGCCGAAGCTGATCTGCCTGGACGAGCCGGCCGCCGGCTTCAACCCGGCGGAGAAGGAGGAGCTCCTCACCCTGATCCGCAAGATCCGTGACATGGGCCTGACCGTCCTGCTCATCGAGCACGACATGCGGCTGGTCATGGGTGTCACCGACCGGATCGTGGTGCTGGAGTTCGGCCGCAAGATCGCCGAGGGTGCGCCCGCGGAGGTCAGCCGCGATCCGAAGGTGATCGCCGCGTACCTGGGGGAGCCCGCCGATGACGCTGCTTGAGCTCGAGAACGTCGCCGTCGCGTACGGCCGGATCGAGGCGTTGCACGGGATCAGCCTCACCGTCAACGAGGGTGAGGTGGTGGCCCTGATCGGCGCGAACGGCGCCGGCAAGACCACCACGATGCGGGCCATCTCCGGGACCAGGTCGCTCAGCACCGGGAAGATCACGTTCAACGGTGAGGACATCAGCAAGCTCCGGGCCGACCTGCGGGTGGTGCGGGGGTTGTGTCAGTCGCCGGAGGGGCGGCAGATCTTCCCCGGCATGACGGTCATGGAGAACCTGGACATGGGGGCGTACACCCGGCGGGACTCCGCCGGCATCGCCGCCGACCTGGATCGGGTGCTGACCCTCTTCCCACGGCTGGCCGAGCGGCGCAAGCAGGCCGGCGGCACCCTCTCCGGTGGCGAGCAGCAGATGCTCGCGGTCGGTCGGGCGCTGATGAGCCGTCCGAAGCTGCTGCTGCTCGACGAGCCGTCGATGGGTCTGGCCCCGCTGGTGATCCGGCAGATCTTCGACATCATCACCGAGATCAACCAGCAGGGCACGACGATCCTGCTGGTGGAGCAGAACGCCCAGCAGGCGCTGTCGCGGGCACACCGCGGCTACGTGCTGGAGACCGGTCAGATCGTGAAGGAAGGGTCCGGTCAGGACCTGCTGCACGACCCGTCGGTCAAGGAGGCGTACCTCGGCGTGGCCTGAGCCACCGCATCCGGCGGCCGGTCGTCCCCTCGTGGGCGGCCGGCCGTCGGCGTGCGTGCCGTGGGTTGTGTTTTCGCGCCCGTGGCGCGGTGCCGCCACCCTGGGTTGTCCGTGCGACGGACTAGAGTCGCTGCCGTGACAGCTACGACGCCGCGCCTGCTCCTCGTCGACGGACATTCCCTGGCATACCGGGCCTTCTTCGCCCTGCCGGTGGAAAACTTCTCCACCACGACGGGTCAGCCGACCAACGCGGTGTACGGCTTCACCTCAATGCTGATCAACGTCCTGCGCGACGAGCAGCCCACCCACATCGTCGTCGCCTTCGACGTCTCCCGCCGGTCCTTCCGCACCGAGAAGTACGCGGAGTACAAGGCCGGCCGCAGCGAGACCCCGACCGACTTCAAGGGCCAGGTCAGCCTCGTGAAGGAGGTCCTGGCGGCGCTGCAGATCCCGGTGGTCGAGATGGAGGGCTACGAGGCCGACGACGTCATCGCGACGCTCGCCTGCCAGGCCCGCGACCAGGGGATGACGGTGCTGATCAGCACCGGCGACCGGGACGCCTTCCAGCTCGTCGGTGACCAGGTCACCGTGCTCTATCCCCGCAAGGGCGTCTCCGACCTGGCCCGGATGGACCCGGCGGCGATCGAGGCGAAGTACGGCGTCGGGCCCGAGCGCTACCGTGACCTCGCCGCCCTGGTCGGCGAGACCAGCGACAACCTCCCCGGCGTGCCGGGCGTCGGCCCGAAGACCGCCGCCAAGTGGATCACCATGTACGGCGGCGTGGAGGGCGTGATCGCCCGCGCCGACGAGATCAAGGGCAAGGCCGGCGACAGCCTGCGGGAACGGCTCGCCGACGTGATCCGCAACTACGAGATCAATCGCCTGGTCTCCGACCTGGAGCTGCCGCTGCGCCCGGAGGACACCCGCTGGGCCGGCTGGGACCGGGAGGCCGTGCACCAGGTCTTCGACACGCTGGAGTTCCGCATCCTGCGCGACCGCCTCTACCAGTATCTGGAGGCCGTCGAGCCGGAGGCCGAGTCGGGCTTCGACCTGACCGGTGAGGTGCTCACCGAGCCGGGTGGGCTCGCCGCCTGGCTGGGCACGCACGCCCCGACCGGCACCCCGGTCGGGCTCGCGGTCAAGCTCGACACCGGCCCCAACCGCCGGCACACCGCCTCGATCACCGGTCTGGCGCTGGCCAGCGCCGGGGGCGCGGCCGCCTGGGTGGACCCGACCGGGCTCGACGCCTCCGACGAGAGCGCCCTCGCCGCTTGGCTGGCCGACGCGCAGCGGCCCAAGGTGCTGCACGACAGCAAGCCGGCGGTGCTGGCCTGCGCCGCACACGGCTGGGAGCTGGCCGGCATCGTCCGCGACACCCAGATCGCCGCGTACCTGGCCCGTCCCGACCAGCGGTCCTACGACCTGACCGACCTGGCCCTGCGCTACCTGCACCGCGAGCTGCGGGTGGACGTGCCCGAGACCGGGCAGCTCACCCTCGACGGGCTGGGCGACGAGGGCGTGGCCGAGCAGAACCTCATGCTCCAGGCCCGCGCCACCCTCGACCTCGCCGACGCGATCGACGCCGAGCTGTCCCGCGACGGTGAGCAGTCCGCGCGGCTGATGGCCGGGGTGGAGCTGCCGCTGATGCGGGTGCTCGCGGGCATGGAGCGCACCGGCATCGCCGCCGACAACGACTACCTGCACGAGTTGGAGGCGCACTTCGCCGGCGAGGTCAAGACCGCCGCGCAGGGCGCGTACGAGGCGGTGGGCCGAGAGTTCAACCTCGGCTCGCCCAAGCAGTTGCAGGAGATCCTCTTCACCGAGCTGGGCCTGCCGAAGACCAAGAAGATCAAGACGGGCTACACGACCGACGCCGACGCCCTGCAGTGGCTCTACGCGCAGCAGCCGCACCCGGTGCTGGCCCACCTGCTGCGCCACCGCGACGTCGCCAAGCTCAAGTCGACGGTGGACGGCCTGCTCAAGTCCGTCTCCGACGACGGCCGGATCCACACCACCTTCAACCAGACGGTGGCGGCCACCGGGCGCCTCTCCTCGACCGAGCCCAACCTGCAGAACATCCCGATCCGCACCGAGGAGGGCCGGCGCATCCGCCGGGCCTTCGTGGTGGGTGAGGGGTACGAGTGCCTGCTCACCGCCGACTACAGCCAGATCGAAATGCGGATCATGGCGCACCTCTCCTCGGACGACGCGCTGATCGAGGCGTTCAACTCCGGGGCCGACTTCCACGCCGCCACCGCCTCGTCGGTCTTCGGCGTGCCGGTCGACGAGGTCACTCCGGACCAGCGGCGCAAGATCAAGGCGATGAACTACGGCCTGGCGTACGGGCTCAGCGCGTTCGGCCTGTCCCAGCAGCTCAACATCAACACCGAAGAGGCGCGCGGCCTGATGGAGAACTACTTCGCCGGCTTCGGCGGAGTGCGCGACTACCTGCACCAGGTCGTCGCCAAGGCCCGTCAGGACGGCTACACCTCGACGATTCTGGGTCGCCGCCGCTACCTGCCCGACCTGGTGAGCGACAACCGGCAGCGCCGCGACATCGCCGAGCGGATGGCTCTCAACGCCCCCATCCAGGGCTCGGCCGCCGACATCATCAAGGTGGCGATGCTGCACGTCGACACCGCGCTCGCCGACGCCGGCCTGCGCTCCCGGATGCTGCTACAGGTGCACGACGAGCTGGTCTTCGAGGTCGCCCCGGGTGAGCGGGAGGCGTTGGAGGCGCTGGTGCGGCGTGAGATGGGTGGGGCGTACCCGCTGTCGGTGCCGCTGGAGGTGTCGGTCGGCGAGGGCCGGGACTGGAACAGCGCTGATCACTGATCTGGTTGTTGGTTGCGGTGGGGGGTTCCGGGGCAGCCCGACCCGCTCCGGGCGGTCAGGCTTGATCCCTGCGCGGGTCGGGCTGCCCCGGAACCCCGACCGGGTCGCCCTGGTCGGGGTCGCCGGCCTCGCCCTTAATGTGATCTTGAAAGTGATCCTTGGTCGCTGGGTTACTTCATGGGGTCGTGGCCCCAGTTCATGAGGGACCAGCGCCACTTGGTGTCGCGGACGTCGCCAGAGGGGCGCTGGGCCATGTGCCGGCGGACGTAGCCGACCACCTTGCGCATGTGCTTGTAGTCGCCCTCGGACAGGTCGGCGCGCTTTCGACGCAGCAAGTCGACGATCTTCCGACCCGAGTCGTGGCCGACGGACTCGCCACCGCCGGAGCGGCCACCCTTGTGCCAGCCGACCTGCTTCGACTCGTCGGTCTCCAGCCAGGTCGACAACTCACGGGGCTTCATGTTCACCGCCTCGGTGAACTCCCGGTAGGTGTCCCGGCCGTCGTCACCTCTGCTCATGGCGCAACGCCTCCGGTCGGTGGGCCACGTCGCGGCCCGTACCGTCACTGCGGACCCGGTACTGCGGGTCGTCGGGAGCCGCGTTCACGGCCCGCCCCCGGATCCGAATCCGGTCGGTGATCTCCTCCTGCACCACGCCGTACGCGCGGCTTCCGTGGGCCGACCAGGAGACGTGGTCGCCCGTGTGGAACCTCTGCTCGGCCATGCGCCTCGGCTACCCGACCCGGTCGGGGTGAAACGGCTACGGGGTGATCTCGGCGATGGGCAGCTTGATGTCGAACGGCTCAGTCAGCTCGATCACGTCAGGCCCGTCGGCGACCAGCTCGTACTGCCGCTCACCGCCCGGCCCGACCCGGTCGCCGATCCGGTACGCGTACACGTGCACCGGGTCCTGCTCGATCCGCCAGTAGAACGCGATGCCGGCGGCGGCGTACTCCCCGGGCTTGGCGAACCGGTCGATCCGCCGCGTGCCCGGCGAAACGACCTCGACGGCGAGCACCACATCCTTCGGTTGCAGGATGGAATGGACGGACGCCACGCCGGCACGGTGCAACAGCACGTCGGGCTGTCGGCTCGTGTTGTGGCTGAGCTTGACACCGATGGCTTGGGCGGCGCCGAGGTGCTGCGGTGCGTGGCTGTGCAGCCAGAGCCACAACAGGCTGGAGATGTTCTGGTGGCCCAGGGTGGGGGAGGGGGTCACCTGGATAACTCCGTCGACGAGTTCGACGCGGGGGGCGTCGTCCGGCAGGGCGAGCAGGTCCTCCAGCGTGTAGTCGGCACGCTGCTGCCGCATCGGATCCGGACACCAGGGGGCAGGTGATGTCGGGATGGGCTCGGCGCTCATGCAGCCGAGCCTACCGGCGATCGATGGTATGCAGGTCGGACCACGGGTGCGACGCGGTCAATCGAGCGGCTTCTCGGTGACGAAGATGGCGGTGCCGGGGAAGAGCCGTCCGCGCAGCGGGCTCCACTGCCCCCAGATCCCCTCGTGTCCCTCCGGCCACTCCGGCTCGACCAGGTCCAGCAGCCGGAACCCGGCGCCGACCAGCTCGCGGATCCGGTCGCCGAGGGTGCGGTGCTGCTCGACGTAGGTGGCGACGCCGGTCTCGTCCTGCTCGACGTAGGGGGAGCGGTCGAAGTACGAGTGCACGGCCGTCAGACCGCCCTCGCCGGGATCGTCGAGGAAGATCCAGCGCATCGGGTGGGTCACGGAGAACACCCACCGGCCGCCCGGGCGCAGCACCCGGTGCACCTCGGCGAGCAGGGTCGCCGAGTCGTCCACGAAGGGGATCGCGCCGAACGCCGTGCAGGCCAGGTCGAACGAACGGTCGGCGAACGGCAGGGCGAGCGCGTCGGCCTGCACCAGCGGTACGCGTACCCCGGTGCGGTCGGCGGCCTGCGCGGCGTGCCGCAACATGCCGGCGGACAGGTCGAAGGCGATCGGACGCGCGCCCTGGGTGGCGAGCCAGCGGGCGGCGGCCGCGGCGCCGCAACCCACCTCCAGCACCCGCCGCCCCGACACGTCGCCGAGCAGGCGGGCGTCGGCCTCGCGCAGCCCCTCCGGACACCAGACGAAGTCCACGTCGCCGAGGAACCCCCCGTGCTCGGCCTGGTAGTCGTCGGCGTCGGTGTCCCACCAGCCGCGGTTGGCCCGCCGGGCCTCGGCGTCACCCACCCGGCGCCGGGTCACCCGGCTGTCGTCATCCACGCGCCCACGCTAGGCCCCGGTCAACCCGATGGGGGCGGCGGCGCGGCCTGATCGACTCGGTTTCCGCGAAGTCGTGGTGCCCGGGCCGGTGGGAAGCGCTGATTTTCCGGAAACCACGTCGATGAGGCGTGGCGCGCGGCCCGTCCGGCCGGCCCGCCCAGCGGGGCGCCTGGGGCCCCTGTGACGTACGAGACAGGAGGGGTCGTTTCCGGGCGATTGTTCGGCTTTCGCAGGTCATGGTGCGGCGACGAGTCGGGAGGGCTTGCACGCTGTGGTAATGCGCACGGTAGGCTAGACGATGCGCTCGCGGATCGTGTGTCTCGGCAGGGAGCAGGTGCGCGGTCGACGGAGCACATCATGATCCCACTAGGTGATCGTTCGGTGTGCCCGGCGACGGATCCGCTGGCGCGAACAGGTCACCGCGACACCAGCCTGCTGTGACAACCCATCCGACCGGAGCAACCGCCCACATGACGAGCAGCATCGAGGCCCCCTCGAGCGCCACCCGGGTCACCCACGACGATCTCGGTTCCGAGGAGGCATTCCTCGCCGCGATCGACGAGACCATCAAGTACTTCAACGACGGCGACATTGTCGAAGGCACCGTCGTCAAGGTCGATCGGGACGAGGTCCTGCTCGACATCGGCTACAAGACCGAGGGTGTCATCCCCTCTCGGGAGTTGTCGATCAAGCACGACGTGGACCCCGCCGAGGTTGTGACGGTTGGTGACCACATCGAGGCCCTGGTCCTCCAGAAGGAGGACAAGGAGGGTCGTCTGATCCTCTCCAAGAAGCGGGCGCAGTACGAGCGGGCCTGGGGCACGATCGAGAAGATCAAGGACGAGGACGGTGTCGTCCGCGGCTCGGTCATCGAGGTAGTCAAGGGTGGCCTCATCCTGGACATCGGGCTGCGCGGCTTCCTGCCCGCGTCCCTGGTCGAGATGCGGCGCGTGCGCGACCTGCAGCCGTACGTCGGGCGTGAGCTCGAGGCCAAGATCATCGAGCTGGACAAGAACCGCAACAACGTGGTCCTGTCCCGCCGGGCCTGGCTGGAGCAGACGCAGTCCGAGGTGCGCACCGAGTTCCTCAACAAGCTGCAGAAGGGCCAGGTCCGCAAGGGCGTCGTGTCCTCGATCGTCAACTTCGGCGCCTTCGTGGACCTCGGCGGCGTCGACGGTCTGGTGCACGTCTCCGAGCTGTCCTGGAAGCACATCGACCACCCGTCCGAGGTCGTCGAGGTCGGCCAGGAGGTCGAGGTCGAGGTTCTGGACGTCGACCTGGACCGCGAGCGCGTCTCGCTGTCGCTGAAGGCGACGCAGGAGGACCCGTGGCGGCAGTTCGCCCGCACCCACGCGATCCAGCAGATCGTGCCGGGTAAGGTCACCAAGCTGGTGCCGTTCGGCGCGTTCGTCCGGGTGGACGACGGCATCGAGGGTCTGGTCCACATCTCCGAGCTGGCCGAGCGCCACGTGGAGATCCCGGAGCAGGTCGTCCAGGTCGGCTCCGAGGTCATGGTCAAGGTCATCGACATCGACCTGGAGCGCCGCCGGATCTCGCTGTCGCTCAAGCAGGCCAACGAGGGCTTCGTCGAGGGCGAGGAGCACTTCGACCCGACCCTCTACGGCATGGCCGCGACGTACGACGCCGAGGGCAACTACATCTACCCGGAGGGCTTCGACCCGGAGACGGGCGAGTGGCTCGAGGGGTACGACAAGCAGCGCGAGACCTGGGAGAACCAGTACGCCGAGGCCCGTCAGCGTTGGGAGGCCCACACCAAGCAGGTGCAGACCTCTCGCGCCGCCGACGCCGAGGCCGCTGCCAACCCGACTCCGGCCGTTCCGGCCGCCGGTGGCGGCACCACCTCCTCGTCCAGCCCGGCCCCGAGCCGGCAGGCCGAGGAGCCGGCCGGCACCCTGGCCACCGACGAGGCGCTCGCCGCTCTGCGGGAGAAGCTCGCCGGCGGTAAGTGACCCGCTGAACGACGACGGGCCCCGTCCCCGCGATCTTTCCGATCGCCGGGGGCGGGGCCCTCGCCATACCCGCCCCCGCTCAACGCTGGCCGCCCGCGCCTCGCGCCCGCGCCCGCGCGTCGCGCTCGTGCCCGGCACCCCGCGCTGTAGTGGCCTTGCGGCTAGATCGCGCTCGATCGTGGATGTAGGGGCCTCTGAGCGGTCGGGATGCCACTACTTCCTGGATCGAGCGCGATCTTGCGGGGGGCGGGCGGCGGGCACACGGCCGGGACGGCCGTGTGGGAAGCACGGGGGCGCGTGGGCCGCGCGTCGGTGACACGGTGCGCGCGGGCGGCGTTGGCGCCGGCGATGCGGGCCATACCGGCCTACGGGGGCCGTGGGCTGGGGACGGGTGCGGGTGGGCTTGGCGGGGAGGCTCGTGATCCGGTTGACTGGTCGGGTGCTGAGGGTGGGTTTGACCGGCGGAATCGGGTCGGGCAAGAGCGCGGTGGCCGCGCGGCTGGTGGAGTTGGGCGCGGTGCTCGTCGACGCGGACCAGATTGCCCGGGAGGTCGTCGCGCCGGGCACGGAGGGCCTCGCGGAGATCGTCGCCACCTTCTCGGAGAAGGTGCTGGGCGCCGACGGCGCGCTGGATCGCGCCGCGTTGGGCGCCGTGGTGTTCTCCGACGAGGCCGCCCGCCGCCGGTTGGAGGCGATCACCCATCCCCGGGTGCGGGCGCGTACGGCCGAGCTGGTCGCCGCGGCGGCACCGGACGCGATCGTGGTCAACGACGTACCGCTGCTGGTGGAGGTGGGGCTCGCGCCGACGTACCACCTGGTGGTCGTGGTGCAGACGGCCGTGCCGACCCGGCTGGAGCGGCTGATGCGCGACCGGGGGATGGACCGCGCGGAGGCCGAGCGGCGGATTGCCGCGCAGGCCGACGACGCCCGTCGGCGTGCCGCGGCGGACGTGGTGTTGACCAATGACGGCAGTCTGGTGGCGCTGCACGCCGCGGTGGATTCGCTGTGGCGGCAGCGGCTGCGACCCTACGAGCACAACCTGCGGCAGCGGCGGGTCGTGCCGCTGCCGAGCCGCGGCGACGGGGTGGATGCGGATCCGAGCTGGCCCGAGCAGTACGCGCGGCTGGCCGCCCGGATCCGTCACGCGCTGGCCCCGGCGGATCTGCGGATCGACCACATCGGTGCGACCGCGGTACCCGGGCTGGCCGCCGACGACGTCATCGACGTGCAGGTGGCCGTGCCCAGCATCGCCGACGCCGACGGGCCGCTGGCCGACCGGCTGGCGAACGCGGGGTTTCCCCGCGTGCCGGGGCACTGGTGGGACGATCCGCGCCCGGCCGGCCGAGGTCGGTGGGAGAAGCGGCTGCACGGCAGCGCCGACCCGGATCGCCCGGTGCGCCTGCACGTGCGGGAGGCCGAGTCGCCCGGCTGGCGGTATGCGCTGCTCATGCGTGACCACCTCCGCGCCGACCCGGATCAGCGGGGCAGGTACCTGCTGTTCAAGCGGGATCTGGTCGACGCGGCGCCGCACGTCGGTGGCTCCGGCACGGCCCGCGATCCCTGGTTCGACGAGGAGTACCTCCGGGCCGAGCAGTGGGCCGCGCGGACCGGCTGGCGACCCTGAGAGCCGTGCCACCACACCCGAGTGCGTGTGGTCAGCGTGCTCCGGGTCGGGGCGGTCGGCTCGGTGCTGTGGCGCGCGGCGGCGGGCTGAGGCGGGGCACCACTGTGGGGCTGAGGTCCACCTGCGCCCACGCGCCGGGGCCGGTGTGCAGTTCCACCCGGCGCAGCGACCCGTCGCGGTCGATCCAGTAGCGCAGGCGCGCGTCGGCCGTGCGAAGTTCCACGACGTCCACGGTCCGTCCGGCGGCGAGGTCCTCGCGTACCCGCACGGCCGCGCCGCGCCGCGTCACCGGTCCGGCGGCGGCCACTGCGGCGTCGACCAGCAGATCGAGGTCGTCGCGGGGGGACCGGGTGGGCCGCCACGACCCGGCCGGGACCGGAAACGGCGGCCGGCCCGGGGCCTCGGCGGTGCCACCGCCACCGGTCTCGGCCGGCACGTCCGTCCGGGACAGGCCGGCGGCGTCGCGGTGCAGCAGGGTCCGGCGGCCCGGTACGCCCAGGTCGGCGACCGCCACGTACGCGGTGCGGGCGGCCCAGCTCAACCAGCCGGCACCCCGCAGGTTGGTGTCCGTGCCCACCGGCGCGGTCAGCGTCAGCGTGGCACCGCCCTGGCCGCGCAGCCGGGCGGCCAGCCGGTCCAGCCGGCGCTGCTCCGCGTCCGTGAGCGCGCGCGGCAGCCCGGGTCGGCCGCCGAGCGCGTCGACCGGGCGCAGCGTGGGACGGTCGATCCGGTTGAGGAGGACCGTGACCGGCCCGACGCCGGGCAACCGGGTCACCAGTTTGTGCAGTCGGCCGTCCCGGTCGAGCCAGTAGCGGGTCGACCCGTCCGGACCGGTCGCCGCCGTGCCGCCCGTTGCGGCGCTGCCGGGGGTGGGCGGGGTCGGGGCGGGAAACGGCGCCTGCAGGACGTCGACCGGCCCGGCCGCGACCACGTCCCGGGCGACCCAGCGGGCGTCGCCGCCGTCCATCGCCGGGGTCGGGTCCGGCCGGTCGGCGGCGAGGCCGAGGAGCAGGTCGAGGACCGGTGCCAGGCCCGCGCCGGGCGTCAGGTGGTGCAGGCGCCAGCGGTCCGCCGGTGGCACCAGAGGCGGCGCGGCCGGGGTGGGCACGGCCGCCGGGTCCGGTCGGGTGACCAGCACCGACCCGGCGCTCTGCAGCAGGCCACGCTCGGCCCCCGCCCCAGGCCCGCCCACATCCAGGTAGAGCAGGGGCCGCGACCAGTCCACCCACCCCACCAGCTCGGTACGGGTGGCGCCGGCGCCGACCGTGACCTGGACGCCGGCGCGCAGGTCCCGAAGGTTGGTGACCCGCATGGCGGCCAGCCGCTCGGCCTCGGAGAGGGTCAGCGGTCGGGCCGGAGCGGGTGGGTCGGGAGTCCAGCTCAGCAGCCCGGCCACCAGCGCCGTCGCGGACGTCACAGCGGTCAGGGCGAGCAGCAGCAGCACCGTACGCCGACGACGGCCAGCTCGGGAGGGTCGGGCGCTGCCGGTGTCGGGGGCGGCCGTCTCGCGCGGGTGCCCGTCGGGGTCGGAGGACGGCCCGCCGGCGCGGACTGCGTTGCCAGCGCGGGTGGTGCTGGGGGAGGGGCCGCGCGCCGGGGCCGGAGAGGTGTCCACGGATGTGAAACGGGCGGGACGGCACGGGGTGACGAGCTGGGGGTGACGAGCTGGGGGTGACGAGCTGGGGGTGACGAGCTGAGGGTGACGAGCTGAGGTGACGCGGCAGGGGGTGATGCGGCAGGGGGTGATGCGGCAGGGGCGCTCGCGGCGGCCGGTCTGCGCCTCGAGCGCGACCACACGGGTGCGCACGCCGGACGAGCCGGGTGCTGCGACCGCTGTGCCGGGGGCGGCCGGCCGTGATGACGGCCTGGCCTCCGGCCCGGTCGGCCGCCGCGAGCGGCCTACATGAAGAGGGTAGCCCCGGTGACATGGGCCACACAATGGGAATATCGAAGCCGATCACGCACCATGCGCGACGGCCGAACCTGTCGGACCTGCGGCGTACCGTTGAGGTCATGGCGCTCGACATTCCCCGGCTCGACGGCCGCTTCCAGGTCGTCAGTGAATTCCAGCCGGCCGGCGACCAGCCGGCCGCCATCGACGACCTTGAGCGCCGGGTGCGGCGCGGCGACCGCAACACGGTGCTGCTCGGCGCGACCGGCACCGGCAAGAGCGCCACCACCGCGTGGCTGATCGAGCGGCTGCAGCGCCCCACCCTGGTGCTCGCCCCGAACAAGACGCTCTGCGCGCAGCTGGCCAAGGAGTTCAGCGAGCTGCTGCCGCACAACGCGGTCGAATACTTCGTCTCGTACTACGACTACTACCAGCCCGAGGCGTACATTCCGCAGACCGACACCTACATCGAGAAGGACTCCTCGATCAACGAGGAGGTCGAGCGGCTGCGGCACTCGGCGACGATGTCGCTGCTCACCCGCCGCGACGTGATCGTGGTGGCGACCGTCTCGGCGATCTACGGTCTGGGCACCCCGGAGGAATACCTCAACCGGGCGGTCCGGGTCGAGGTCGGGCAGGATCTCGACCGCGACCAGCTGCTGCGCCGACTGGTCGACATCCAGTACACCCGCAACGACATGGCCTTCCAGCGGGGCACCTTCCGGGTCCGCGGCGACACGCTGGAGATCATCCCGGCGTACGAGGAGCTGGCGGTCCGCATCGAGCTGTTCGGCGACGAGGTGGAGAAGCTCTACTACCTCAACCCGTTGACCGGTGACGTGGTCCGTGAGGTCGACCAGCTGGTGATCTTCCCGGCGACGCACTACGCGGCCGGCCCGGAGCGGATGGAGCGGGCGATCCGCGACATCGAGGCGGAGCTGGCCGAGCGGCTGGCCGAGCTGGAGCGCCAGGGCAAGCTGCTGGAGGCGCAGCGGCTGCGGATGCGCACCACGTACGACATCGAGATGATGCGGCAGGTGGGCTTCTGCTCCGGCATCGAGAACTACTCGATGCACATGGACGGGCGGCTGCCCGGCAGCCCGCCGCACGCCCTGCTCGACTACTTCCCGGACGACTTCCTCACCGTGGTCGACGAGTCGCACGTGACGATCCCGCAGATCGGCGGCATGTACGAGGGTGACGCCTCTCGCAAGCGGATGCTCATCGACCACGGGTTCCGGCTGCCCAGCGCCGCCGACAACCGGCCGCTGCGTTTCGACGAGTTCCTGGAGCGGGTCGGCCAGATGGTCTATCTGTCGGCGACCCCGGGCACATGGGAGCTGGAACAGGCCCAGGGTGAGTTCGTCGAGCAGGTCATCCGCCCCACCGGGCTGGTCGACCCGCAGGTCGTGATCAAGCCGACCAAGGGGCAGATCGACGACCTGATGCACGAGATCAAGCTGCGGACCGACCGCGACGAGCGGGTGCTGGTCACCACGCTGACCAAGAAGATGGCCGAGGACCTGTCGGACTACCTCCTGGAGAACGGCGTCCGGGTGCGCTACCTGCACTCCGAGGTCGACACCCTGCGCCGGGTGGAGCTGCTGCGCGAACTGCGTAAGGGCGAGTACGACGTGTTGGTCGGCATCAACCTGCTCCGCGAGGGTCTGGACCTGCCCGAGGTGTCGCTCGTCGCGATCCTCGACGCCGACAAGGAGGGCTTCCTGCGCAGCGGCCGGTCGCTGATCCAGACCATCGGGCGGGCCGCCCGGAACGTCTCGGGCCAGGTGCACATGTACGCCGACAAGATCACCCCGTCGATGGCGGCGGCGATCGACGAGACCGACAGACGTCGCGCCAAGCAGATCGCGCACAACGAGGCACACGGGATCAGTCCGGAGCCGCTGCGCAAAAAGATCCACGACATTCTGGACGACATCTACCGCGAGGCGGAGGACACCGAAAACTCCCGGGTCGGCGGCGCGGCGCGTCAGCTGTCCCGGGGCAAGGCGCCGGTCAAGGAGACCCGCAGCCGCAGTCGGTCCACCGCCACCACCCCGTCCCGGGAGGGGATGGCCCGCGCCGACCTCGCCCAGCTCATTCAGGAGCTCAACGACCAGATGCTGGCCGCCGCCCGCGAGCTGCAGTTCGAGCTGGCGGCGCGGATCCGCGACGAGGTCGCCGACCTGAAGAAGGAACTACGCGGCATGGACGCCGCAGGCGTGAAGTGAGGGCGGCCCGGCCGGCGCGGGCCGGGCTGCCCGAACGGCAGGTGTGGGGCGTCCTCGCGCGGCCCGCCGGCCGACCGTTCGATTGCGGTGCGCAAGCGAAGTATTGCACTGGGTGATCGTCCTGCGTACGCTCCCTCGATGGGGAGGCCGGGATGCCGTTGCCAACAAGTCCTGTCATTCGACGCGCACGGCTCGGCGCCGAGCTGCGCCAGTTGCGTCGGCGCGAGGCGCTGACCCTGGAGCAGGTCTGCGACCGGCTGGGCTGGGCGTCGACGTCGAAGCTGTCCCGCATCGAGCTGGGGCAGAGCCGTCCGGATCTCGCCGACGTGCTGGACCTGCTCGACATCTACCAGGTGCCGGCGTCGGCCCGCGACGCCCTGATCGTGATCGCGCGGGATGCGGCCACCAGCCGCGGCTGGTGGAAGACGCTCGGCGAGATGAGCGAGCGGCAGCGCATCTACGCCGAGTTGGAGGCGGGCGCGGCCGACATCGTCGAGTACCAGCCGGCGGTCGTGCCGGGGCTGCTGCAGACGCCGGCGTACGCCCGCTCGCGGGTCGCCGCCGGCGTTCTGCTCGCGCCGGAAATCGACGTGGAGGCGGAGGTGCGCGCCCGGGCGCTGCGGCAGGAGGTGCTGCGCCGGGCCGAGCCGCCGCGCTACACGGCGGTGCTCGCCGAGACGGTGTGCGACCCGGCTGACCTGCCGGTCGAGGTCTGGCGTGAGCAGTTGCGGCACCTGGTGGCGGTGACCGGGTTGGCCCACGTGACGGTGCGACTCCTGCCCCGCGGGGCGGCCGGCAGCGGCCTGCACCCGCTCACCCCGTACTCCTGGTATGCCTTCCCCGACCCGGCGGATCCGCGGACGGTGATGCTGGAGGCGTTGACCACCGACGTCCGGCTGGCGACCGTGCTCGACGTCGACCGGTACGAGCGGATGACGGAGGCGCTGCTGGCGGCCGCCCTGTCACCGGAGGAGACGGTCACCGCGCTGGCCCGCCGCGTCGGCGAGTGAGGGCCGATGCGGTGCCGCCCGCGCGGCCCCCGGACCCGGCGCCCCCGAGCCCGTCGGGGCCGGCGACCGGCGCGTGCGCAAGGCACGATAACCGCGGGGTACGACAGCTTCCGTCAGGCCGGTACGTCGTGGAAGTGCTCGACCAACGGTGGCCCGGCGAAGTGCGGCCCGATCAGCGCCCGCCACTGGGCGAACCGTTCGGTGTCCCGGAAGTTCTTCTCGTGCGCCTCGACCGAGTCCCACTCGACCAGCAGCACGAACCGGGTCGGGGACTCGATGCCCCGGGTCATCCGCACCGACCGACAACCGGGCGTCCCGGCGAGCACCGGGTGACCCTGGGCGTACGCGGCGACGAAGGCGTCCTCGTGTCCGGGCAGTACGTCGATCAGCGCGACTTCAAGCACCATGCCGCACAGCCTCCCACGGGCCAGGAGCGCAGGGGCGTGCGGGTGTAGCGGCGTCCACACACTAGCCTCCTAGGACGCCGGAGGGGGTGTGCCGGTATTCCCGGCGACCCGGGTGCGCGTTCACACCCGGTGCCCGGGGTGTGATCACGGCGAGTGGTGGGCAACAATGGTCATCGAGGAGGGGAGTATTCCCCCGCGACGAAGTCGTCAGCACGGACGATCGCCGGCACCTCGGCGTTCGACCCGGCTTCGTCGGTCGCCGTCCCGTTCGCGGGTCGGGGGCGGAAGAGACCTCCGACAGTCACCAGAGTGAGCGACAGCGGCACGCCAGCCCTCATGGGGGCGTACGGTGTGCCCGACGCCGCGTGTCTGCCGGAGGAATGAACGTTGGACGTGTCCGGATTGGTGTGGGCGGGGACCCTCGTCGCACTGACTGCGGTGCTGCTCGTCGACCTGTTGATCATTGGTCGGCGCCCGCACGAGCCGAGCGTGCGCGAGTCGAGCCTCTGGGTCGCCTTCTACGTGGGCCTCGCTCTGCTCTTCGGCGTCGGCGTCTGGCTGACCGCCGGGGCCAGTTCGGCGGGGCAGTTCTACACCGGCTGGCTCACCGAGTACAGCCTCTCGGTGGACAACCTCTTCGTCTTCGTGATCATCATGGCCCGCTTCGGGGTGCCCCGGCAGTACCAGCAGAAGGTGCTGCTCATCGGCATCGTGCTGGCGCTGGTGATGCGCGGTGGCTTCATCGCCGCCGGCGCGGCGTTGATCTCGCAGTTCTCCTGGGTCTTCTACATCTTCGGCGCGTTCCTGATCTACACGGCGGTCAACCTGGCCCGCCAGGGTGAGCCGGACGAGGACGAGTTCTCGGAGAACCTGCTGATCCGGTGGAGCCGCCGGGCGCTGCCGATCTCCAAGGGCTACGACGACGCGAAGTTGATGACCCACGAGAACGGGCGTCGGCTGTTCACGCCGATGCTCATCGTGATGATCGCGATCGGCACCACCGACCTGATCTTCGCGCTGGACTCGATCCCGGCGATCTTCGGCATCACGCAGGAGCCGTACCTGGTCTTCACCGCGAACGTCTTCGCGCTGATGGGCCTGCGGCAGCTCTACTTCCTGCTCGGCGGCCTGCTCGACCGGCTGATCTACCTGAGCTACGGGCTGGCCGTCGTGCTGGGCTTCATCGGCGTCAAGCTCGTGCTGGAGGCCCTGGCCGACAACAACCTGCCGTTCATCAACGGCGGGGAGCACGTCGGGTGGGCGCCGCACATCCCGATCTGGCTGTCCCTGCTGGTCATCCTCGGCACGCTGGGCATCGCCACCATCGCCAGCCTGGTCAAGTCCGCCCGGGACCGGCGCCGCGAGCTGGCCGGGGTCCGGCGCTGAATCACCGCCGGTCGGGCCCGAAGAGGGGCCCGACCGGTCAGACCCGGTGGACGCCGACGAGGGTGGCGGCCCGATCGGCCGGTAGCTGTTCCTCCAGCACCCGTCGCCGCCGGTAGCAGGCGTGCAGCATCCGCCGGTCCGTCGGGTCGTCGGCGACGGCGGTGACGATGCCGATGTGGTGGATCTTGCGGCCGGGGCGGGCGAAGAAATAGAGGTCGCCGGGGCGTTCCGCGCCGAGGGGCAGCGGGGTCGTGGCGACGGCCTGGTCGTCGGCGTCGCGGGGCAGCAGCACGCCGAACCGGCGCCAGGCCAGGTGGACGAGGCCCGAGCAGTCGATGCCGTACGCGGAGAGCCCGCCCCAGATGTAGGCGACGTCCAACAGCCGCTGGGCCACCGCGAGCGCGTCGGCGGCGGTGGGCGGCTCAGTCGGCACCGGGACGAGCTGCCCGTCGGGCAGCCAGAGCGGCGTGGCCTGGCCGGGGACGTGGACTTCTCGCCAGCCGTCGCGGGCCGGGCCGGCCGGGATGAGGCGCGTGCCGACGACGACGCCCGCCAGCGCCACCGGCCCGCCCGGGGCGGCGTGCAGCCCGGTGACTGTGGCGTCCACGACCAGCGGGTCGCCGCTGACGGTGGGATCCACGGTGGTCAGCTGATCGGCGGGGAGCCAGCCCGGGTAGCCGCGGGGATCGAGCTTGGCGGCCGGCTGCTCGACGGCGACGACCCGTGCCCAGCCGTCCGGGCGCAGCTCGTCGATCAGCACCCGTTCGCCGAGCAGGAGCTGGCTCAGCACGCAGTCGCCGACCTGCTGGTCGGTGTCCATGCCGCGAACCCAGGTCGGGATGTCGGCGCCGGCGGTGAGCGCGGGACCGTCGACCGGCCGGACCGCCTCGGGGGAGGACCACAGCGTCGCGACGGCGACCCGGACGATGGCCTCGCGGCCCGGTTGCAGCTCCACGTCAACCCCCAGCTCGTGTCGGCTGTTCAGGGGAACCCTATGAAAGAAACCAACGGTCATCAACCGCGGGCCTGCATCTTTACTTCAGCCAGGCCGGAGATGCCCAGGCCAGGCGCATCCGGCAGCACCACGGTCGGCCCCTCGTAGCGGATTCCCCCCTGGACCGGCGACCAGGCCAGCCACCAGGCGGCGTCCAGGTCGGCGACCGCCGTGGTGCCGTACGCGGCGACCAGGCTCGCCGCCGCGCCGATGCCGACCTGACTCTCCATCATCGACCCGACCACCGTGCCGAGCCCGTGCGCGGTGGCCAGCTCGAGCAGGGTGCGCGCCGGTTGCAGGCCGCCGCACTTGGCCAGCTTGACGTTGACCAGGTCGGCGGCCCGGCGACGGATCACCTCGACCAGGTCGCGGACCCCGAAGACCGCCTCGTCGGCCAGGATCGGCACGGACACCCGGTCGCTGACCCACGCCAGCCCGTCCAGGTCCCAGCGGGCCACCGGCTGCTCGACCAGCTCCACGTCCAGCCCGGCGTCCTCGATGCCACGGATCACCCGGACCGCCTCGCGTGGCGTCCAGCCCTGGTTGGCGTCGAGTCGGATCCGGACCCCGGCGCCGACCGCCGCGCGGACCGCCCGTACCCGGTCCAGGTCGCCGGCCGCGTCCGTGCCGACCTTGAGCTTCAGCACGCCGAAGCCGTCGGCCTGCCGCTGGCGCGCGGCCGCCGCCAGGTCCACCGCGTCGCCCGCGGCGAGGGTGACGTCCGTCGGAACCCGCAGGGTGGTGCCGCCGAGCAACCGCACCAGGGGTACGCCCAGCCGCTGCGCGGCCAGGTCGTGCAGGGCCACGTCCATGGCCGCCTTCGCCGCCTCGTTGCCGACCACCGCGCGCTGCACCTCGGCGCAGCGGGCCACCAGGTCGTCCGGGTCACGTCCGGTGAGCAGCGGGCCGAGCAGTTCGCGTACGCACGCCTGCGCGCCGGCGACCGACGCTCCGGTGACCTGCCACACCTGCGGCGCCTCGCCGAAGCCGGACCGACCGTCGGCATCGACCAGTTCGACGATCAGGGTGTCCACGGTGGTGGTACTTCGCAGCGCGGTGACGAACGGGGTGTGTAAGGGGGCAGAAACCCGGTGGGTGCGTACCGCCGAGATCGTCATGTGGGGCACCCTATACGCAGGCACGCGGCGAGAGGGGACACCGGATGGTCGTACGGGACTGGGAGCTGGTGGGCGCGCCGAACGCCCGTGACCTGGGCGGGCTGCGCGGCGTCGACGGCCGGAAGGTGCGCGCCGGACGGCTGATCCGCACTCCGGCGCTGGGTCGGCTCACCGACGAGGATCTGCCGGTGCTCGCGAAGCTGGGGCCGGCCTGCGTGCTCGACCTGCGCGCCGCCGCGGAGATCGCACTCGCCCCGACCGATCGGCTGGCGGGCGAGCCGCGGGTCGTGCATCTGCCGGTGCACGACCCGGAGCACCCGGTCTTCACGTACGTCTCGGCGGTGCTGCTCGGCCACGACCTCGACGCGTACGCGGAGCTGGCCCGGCAGGGCACGGCGGGGGCGATGGCCGAGATCTACCGATGGTTCGTCACCGGCGAGTCGGCCCGGGGCAACTTCGGCGCTGCGGTGCGGCTGGCCGCCCGGTCGGAGAACCTGCCGCTGCTCTACCACTGCTCCGCCGGCAAGGACCGCACCGGCTGGCTCACCGTCATCCTGCTCACCGCGCTCGGTGTGGACGAGGCCGCGATCCGCGCCGAGTACCTGCGCAACAACGCGCTGACCGACAGCCTCCGCGCGGTGATCATCGAGGCGATGCGACGCCGGCAGCCCGGCCTGGACGTCGACGCGGTGCTGCCGGTGCTGGAGGTTCGCGCCGAGTACCTCGACGCCGCCTATCAGGAGGTGCGCCGGGTGCACGGCTCGTTCGACGGCTACCTGCGCGACGGGTTGGGGCTGACCGACGAGGTCCTCACGGCGCTGCAGGCGCAACTGCTGGAGTGACCGCCACGCCGGGCGGCACGTCGGCGCGGGCGACCCGCCCGATGACGATCAACGCCTGGCCGGCCGCGTACGTCGCCATCACGAGCACCGGCGCGCCGGGCGGCTGGGCCACGTCGGCCACCCCGGCGGCGATCAGCAGATCGGAGCCGAGGAACAGCGCGGCGCCCACACCGACCCGCCAGCCCTGGGTCACGGCGGTGGTGGCCATCGCCGCCAGCGCGACGGCGTAGCCGGCCACCGGCACGGCCAGCCCGGCCTCGGTCAGCCCCGCCCACATCCAGGCCAGCGCGGCGACGGTCAGCACCGCGTACACCAGCGGCATTGCGACCAGCGGCGGACGGCGCAGCCGCGTCGCGGCGCCGTGCCGGGTGAAGGCCACGAGGTAGCAGACGTGGGCGGCGAGGAAGCAGACCATGCCGGCCATGAACCAGCCGGTGCCGGAGGCCAGCAGCGCCACGTCGCCGGCCGTGGAGCAGGCCAACGCGGCGAGCACCAGCCGGTCCGGCCGGGCGCCGCGTTCGGTGGCCGCCCGCCAGAGGTACGCGGCCAGCAGCGGCATCAGCAGCGGCTTGGTGAGCAGCTCGGCCACTGGACTGTCGACGGCGTTGGCCAGCAGGTTCGCCGCCGTCACGACCAGGAAGACGACGAGCAGGGTACGGCTGCGAGGCATCAGCGGCTCCGAGGTGGGGGTGGCAGCAGCCTAGCCGGATCGGCGGGCGCCGGCCTCAGAGCCGGTGGCGGGCGGCCCAGACCTGCGCCGAGACGTGCGCGATCAGGCGGCAGGCGTCGTCGACGACTCCCTCGTCGCTGTCGGCCAGGTCGGTGGTGGTGCACACGGCGATGACGTACGGCGGGGCGTCGTCGGGCAGCACCACGCCGACGCTGTGGCGCACGCCGCGCACCCAGCCGTTCTTGAGCGCGACGCGGGTGCCCTCGGGCAGGCCGGCGGCCAGGTCCTCGCGGTGCTCCTGGGCGAGCAGCACGTCCAGCATGGCGGCGCAGCCGGCCGGCGAGGCGAGGCGGCCGGGAGTCGTGGCGCCGCTGGTCAGCGCGCCCAGCAGGGCGGCCAGGTCGGCGGCGGTGACGGTGTTGGTGATGCCGGCCTCGCGGGCGGCGAAGTCCTCGATGCCCCGGCCGGTGACGCTGTTGCGGGCGCCGGCGAGCCTCCACACCTCGGCCACCGCGGGCAACCCGACGTGCCCGATGACCAGGTTGGTGGCCAGGTTGCTGGACCGCACGATCATCCGTTCGGCGAGCCAGCGCAGGGGCGCGGTGCCGCCGAGCCGGTCCCACACGGCGTCGTCGTTGTCGTAGTGCTGGGCGCAGGAGAAGCGGGGCGCGCCGGGTTGAGCCGAGTCGAACTCGTTGACCACCGGGACGTCGGCGTCCAGCTCCAGCGTGCCGGCCTCGGCGGCGCGGTGCAGCGCGGTCAGCACCCCCACCTTCATGGTGCTGGCGGCGTAGTGGCCGGCGTCGGCGTGGCGGGTCCAGGTCGGGGGCGCGTCGAGTCGACAGACGTACGCCGAGACGGTGCCCGGCACCCGGTCCAGATGGGCGTCGAGATCATCCCAGGTCATGCCGGTGACCGTAGCTGATCACGGGGCGGGCGGGCCCGCGTACCCCCGCCGGAAAGCGGACGGGCGCGCCGGCCGCAAGCGGCCGACGCGCCCGGTGCCGGGTGCTGGTGTCCTCAGCCGGCGTGCTTGCGGCGGGCGGCGGCCCGACCGCGCTGCTGCTGGTCGAGCACCACCTTGCGGATGCGCACCGCGGTCGGGGTGACCTCGACGCACTCGTCCTCGCGGCAGAACTCCAGCGCCTGCTCCAGCGAGAGCTTGCGCGGCGGGATCAGCTTCTCGGTCTCGTCGGAGGTCGAGGCCCGCATGTTGGTGAGCTTCTTCTCCTTGGTGATGTTGACGTCCATGTCGTCGGAGCGCGAGTTCTCCCCGACGATCATGCCCTCGTACACCTCGGTGGTCGGGTCGACGAAGAGCTGGCCGCGCTCCTGCAGGTTGATCATCGCGAAGGCGGTGACCGCGCCGGCCCGGTCGGCGACCAGCGAACCGTTGTTGCGGGTGCGCAGCTCGCCGAACCACGGCTCGTACGACTCGAAGACGTGGTGCAGGATGCCGGTGCCCCGGGTGTCGGTGAGGAACTCGGTGCGGAAGCCGATCAGGCCGCGCGCCGGGACCAGCCACTCCATCCGGATCCAGCCGGTGCCGTGGTTGACCAGCTGCTCCATCCGGCCCTTACGGGTCGCGAGGAGCTGGGTGATCGCGCCCAGGTACTCCTCGGGCGCGTCGATGGTCAACCGCTCGACCGGCTCGCAGGTCCTGCCGTCGATCTCCTTGGTGACGACCTGCGGCTTGCCGACGGTCAGCTCGTAGCTCTCCCGGCGCATCTGCTCGACCAGGATGGCCAGCGCCAGCTCACCACGGCCCTGCACCTCCCAGGCGTCCGGCCGCTCGGTGGGCAGCACCCGCAGCGACACGTTGCCGACCAGCTCCTTGTCGAGCCGGTCCTTGACCATCCGCGCGGTGACCTTGGAGCCCTTGACCCGGCCCACCAGCGGTGACGTGTTGGTGCCGATCGTCATCGAGATGGCCGGCTCGTCGACGGTGATCAGCGGCAGCGCGACCGGGTTCTCCGCGTCGGCGAGGGTCTCGCCGATCATGATGTCGGAGATGCCGGCGACCGCGATGATGTCGCCCGGACCGGCCGTCTCGGCCGGCTTGCGCTCCAGGCCCTCGGTCATCAGCATCTCGGAGATGCGGACCCGCTGGGTGCTGCCGTCGGTGCGGCACCAGGCCACCGTCTGGCCCTTGCTGATCGTGCCCTGGCGGACCCGGCACAGCGCCAGCCGGCCGAGGAACGGCGAGGCGTCGAGGTTGGTGACGTGCGCCTGCAGCGGAGCGCCATCCTCGTACGCGGGGGCCGGGATGGTGTCCAGCAGGGTGCGGAACAGCGGCTCCAGGGAGGTGCTGTCGTCGGGCACCGAACCGTCGGCGGGCTGGGTCAGCGAGGCGACGCCGTCGCGGGCGCACGCGTAGACGATCGGGAAGTCGATCTGCTCCTCGTCGGCGTCCAGGTCGAGGAAGAGCTCGTAGGTGTCGTCCACGACCTCCTTGATCCGGGCGTCGGGGCGGTCGACCTTGTTGATCACCAGGATGATCGGCATCCGGGCCTGCAGCGCCTTACGCAGCACGAAGCGGGTCTGCGGCAGCGGGCCCTCACTGGCGTCGACCAGCAGCACCACGCCGTCGACCATGGTGAGGCCGCGCTCGACCTCGCCACCGAAGTCGGCGTGGCCGGGGGTGTCGATGATGTTGATGGTGACCGGGTCGGAGCCGTCCGCCGGCAGGTAGCGCACACCGGTGTTCTTGGCCAGGATCGTGATGCCCTTTTCCCGCTCCAGGTCACCCGAGTCCATCACCCGCTCGGTGTTCTCGCCCCGGGCGCCGTACGCCCCGGCCTGCCGCAACATGGCGTCGACCAGGGTGGTCTTGCCGTGGTCGACGTGAGCGATGATGGCGACGTTGCGGAGGTCGGTGCGAAGCTGCATACCCTCTATCCTTCCGCCTGCGCGCGCGCAGGCTGCGTCGGGGTCACCCCCAGGTGCCCCTGATCTATGGTGAAACTGCTGTCCCGGTCGTTGCACCGGCTGGCATGCTGGCTCCCGTGTCCCGGGGGCCTGAGTGCACGACCTGCTGACCTGGGTGCAAGGTCTGCCCACCCTGTGGATCTACCTGGTCGCCGCGCTGATCGTGGCGGGCGAGACCGCGGTGATCTTCGGCCTGCTGGTGCCGGGTGAGGCTACCCTGCTGCTCGTCGGCTTCCTCACCTACAACGGTACCTTGCGGCTCGGACCGGCGTTGCTCGCGATGATCGTCTCGGCGTTCGTGGGCGATGCGCTGGCCTTCCGCGCCGGGCGGCGCTTCGGCCCGAAGCTGCGTGCCGGGCTGGGCCACCAGGTCGGGCCCGAGCGGTGGCGCCGGGCCGACGCGATGCTCGCCCGGCTGGGCGGCCGGGGCGTGTTCGCGGCGCGCTGGGTGGCCTTCGCCCGCACCCTGGTGCCCCGGCTGGCCGGGTCCGCCGGCATGTCGTACCGGCGGTTCGCGCCGTGGAACGTGGCCGGCATCGTCACCTGGGTCGGCTGCTCGGTGCTGCTCGGCCACCTCGCCGGTGAGTCGTACGACACGGTCTCCCGGCTGCTCGGCCGGGCCACCGGCGCCGCACTGGCGTTGCTGGCGGGGCTGCTGGGGGTGGTGCTCTCCGGGCGGTGGCTCGGCCGCAACCCCGACCCGGTACGCGCGCTGCTGTCCCGGGCCGCCGCGCTGCCGCCGGTGCGCTGGCTCAGCGCCCGCTACGGGGTGCTGTTCTTCCTGGTGGCCATGCGGATCGGGCCGGCCTGGACGCTGCTGCTCAACCTGGCCGCCGGGCTGCTGCTGCTCTTCGCCGCCGGGCTGGCCATCGCCGGCCTGCTCGCCGTCGTGGTGCGCAACAGCGGGCTGGCGGCGCTGGACGGGGCGATCGGTGCCTGGTTCACCGCCCGCCGGACCCCGGACGCCGCCGACGCCACACTGGTCGTGGTGTCGCTGGTACGCGGGTGGGTGCTGATCGTGTTGGTGGCGCTGGTGGCGGCGGTGCTGGCGTGGCGGAACCGCCCCTGGCGCGCGGATCTGCTCAGTGTGGTCGGCACCGTGGGCGCGTTCGTGCCGCTTGTGGTGCTGGCCGTGGTGGCCGAGTTGACGCCGACGCCCGGTGGCGGTCCGGGTGGGCACGAGGCCGTCCCCTTCTCGACCCAGAACGCCGTGGTCGCGGCGAGCCTGTGCACCCTGGCGTGGCTGGTGTCGCGCAGCGCCCACTGGCCGGTGGCGGTGGCCGCGTGGACGACCGCCGCCGCGGGCGTGCTCGGGGTCGGCGCCGCACGGCTCTACCTCGGCCTGGACACGGCGAGCGGCACTGCCGCGGCGGTGCTGCTCGGGGTGCTGTGGACTGTGGTGTTCATGGTCGCCTGGGCCACCAGGGACCGGGCGGTGGGCGACCGGGCGCAGCCGGCCGACCCGGCCCGGCCGCCGCAGGGGCCCCGTCGTCCGGTCGAACCTTGCTAATCTGCGGCGACTGTCAGACGGGGGAGGACCACCATGCGTGAACGGACCGGTCGGGTGGGCGCACTCGTGCTCGCCGGGCTCCTGCTCGCCGGCGGGGCGGTCGGCTGCGCCGGTAAGGGGGAACGCCCGCAGGACCAGGCCGCCCCCGTCTCGGTCACCGAAGCGCCGACGGAGGAGACCCCGGTCGACGAGGCCGCTGGCGAGCCGAGCCCCTCGCCGAGCGCGGTGGCGGCGATGGGTGCCGCCCCGAGCCGCAGCGCGTCGGCCTCCCCGACGCCCTCGAAGAAGCCGACCCGTACGACGGCGGCCCCGAAGCCGCGCGCGGTCGCCAAGCCGCCCACCGAGACGCAGGTCCCGCCGGCGCCGCCGAAGCCCGCCCCCTCGTCCTGCAAGCCCAGCTACAAGGGCACCCAGGCGAGCCGCGCCGACGTGAAGGCGGCGCTGACCGATGCCGCCAGCCGCACGTACTGGCCCGGCTCCGCACCGGAGCTCAAGATCCCGCTCAACCTGGTCAAGGCGACCGCCTGGCAGGAGAGCGGCTGGCAGTCCAACATCTACGCCTGCGACGGTGGCGTCGGGCTGATGCAGGTGATGCCGGGCACCGCCACCTGGATGAACCAGCGGTTCGAGCAGAGCTACGACATCGCCGACTACCGGGACAACGCGTACCTGGGGGCCAACTACCTGGCCTGGCTGACCAAGTACATCGGCGACATGTACTTCGAGTCCGACTTCCGACTCGACGCGGACCTGTGCACCGCCGAACTCGACTCCTGCCTGCTCAACGCCGTCATCTCCGCGTACAACTACGGGCACGGGGCGGTGGCGCAGGAGGGCGAGCCCCTCGCCATCCCCAATCCGTCGTACGTGCGCAACGTGCGGGCGTTGATGACCGAGTGCGTCTGCCTGGGGTACTGAACACGTCGACGGGGGCGGGGTCGGGTGGTTCCCGGCCCCGCCCCCGTCGCGTGGGCGGTCAGTCCCGCGCGGCCACCGGCTCACGCGTCGTCGGGACGTGGACGCCCGGGGGGGGGGGGGGGCGGGCCGGCCCCCCCGAAAGGGCCCCCACCCGACCCCCCGCGGGCGGTGGGGATTTAACACCGCTGTAAAACCATAACCGGGGTGTATATTTGGTTTTTGGT
>NZ_JBEXIA010000041.1:0-52981 GCF_040608335.1 Micromonospora sp. NPDC005194
GGTCAGGGGGTTGGGGGGGGGCGCCCAGCGGCCACCGGAGGTTAACCCCCGACCCCGCCCGGAGTGGGCACGGTCGGCCGCAGCCCCATACCGCAACCAAAGAGGCAACATGACCCCGAGCACAGTGCTAACCATCGCCGGCTCCGACTCCGGCGGCGGCGCCGGCATCCAGGCCGACCTCAAGGTCTTCGCGGCGCTCGGGGCGTACGGCACCAGCGTCCTCACGGCGGTCACCGCGCAGAACACCCGCGGTGTCGACGCCGTCCTGCCGCTGCCGCCGCGCACGGTCACCGAGCAGCTGGACAGCGTCCTCGCCGACTTCACCGTCGGCGCGGTCAAGACGGGAATGCTCGGCACACCCGCCGTCGCCGACGCGGTGGCCCAGGCTGCCCAGGACGGCCGGCTGCCCCAACTCGTCGTCGATCCGGTGCTGGTCGCCACGAGCGGCCACCGGCTCGGCGTGGTGGGTGCGGTGGAGCGGCTGCTTCCGTACGCCCGGGTGGCGACGCCGAACTGCGCGGAGGCCGCGGCCATCACCGGACGCGCGGTGGACGACCTGGCCGGGATGGTCGTCGCCGCGGAGGCCCTCGCCGCCGGCGGCCCGGAGCACGTGGTGGTCACCGGCGGTGACCTGGGTGGAGACGAAGCGGTCGACGTGCTGCACGGGGGCGGCGTCACGACCCTGCTGCGTGGGCCACGGGTGGACACCCGGCACACCCACGGCACCGGGTGCTCGTTCTCGGCGGCGATCGCCGTGCGGCTCGCGCTGGGCGATCCGGTGCCGGCGGCGGTGGGGGCCGCCAAGGAGTACGTGCTCCGCGCGCTGACCGGCGCGCGGGGCTGGGAGCTGGGCGCGGGGCGCGGGCCGCTGGATCACTTCGGCTGGTCCGCCTGATCACCAGGGAGGTTGTCATGCAGGCACGAGGCAAGGTGTACGTCGAGGGGTCACGGCCGGATGTGCGGGTGCCGTTCGCCGAGGTGGCGCTGACCGGCGACCATCCGCCGGTGCGGCTCTACGACACGTCCGGCCCGGGATCGGACCCGTCGGTGGGGTTGCCCGCGTTGCGGGGCCCGTGGATCGCCGAGCGGGGTGACGTGGCGCCGGTACGAGGCGCCGGTACGCCGCTCGCCGGTGTGGACGGACGACGTCCGACGCAGCTCGCGTACGCGCGGGCCGGCGTGGTGACGCCGGAAATGGAGTTCGTGGCGATCCGGGAGAACGTCGACCCGGAACTCGTGCGGGCCGAGATCGCCGCCGGCCGGGCGGTGCTGCCGCTCAACGTCAACCATCCGGAGTGCGAGCCGGCGATCATCGGCAAGGCGTTCCTGGTCAAGGTGAACGCCAACATCGGCACGTCGGCGGTCAGCTCGTCGGTCGCCGACGAGGTGGAGAAGCTGACCTGGGCCACCCGCTGGGGCGCCGACACCGTGATGGACCTGTCCACCGGCAAGCGGATCCACGAGACCCGTGAGGCGATCGTGCGGAACTCGCCGGTGCCGATCGGCACGGTGCCGATCTACCAGGCCCTGGAGAAGGTCGGCGGCGACCCGGTCAAGCTGAGCTGGGAGGTCTTCCGGGAAACCGTGATCGAGCAGGCCGAGCAGGGCGTCGACTACATGACTGTGCACGCCGGGGTGCTGCTGCCGTACGTGCCGCTGGCCGTGGACCGGGTCACCGGCATCGTCTCCCGGGGCGGCTCGATCATGGCGGCGTGGTGCCTGGCCCACCACGAGGAGAACTTCCTCTACACCAACTTCGCCGAGCTGTGCGCGATCCTCGCGCGCTACGACGTGACGTTCTCCCTCGGCGACGGGCTGCGGCCCGGCTCGATCGCCGACGCCAACGACGAGGCGCAGTTCGCCGAGCTGCGCACCCTCGGCGAGTTGACGACGGTCGCCTGGGAGCACGACGTGCAGGTGATGATCGAGGGCCCCGGCCACGTGCCCATGCACAAGATCAAGGAGAACGTGGATCTCCAGCAGGAGTGGTGCCACGAGGCGCCCTTCTACACGCTCGGCCCGCTGACCACCGACATCGCGCCCGCGTACGACCACATCACCTCGGCCATCGGCGCCGCGATGATCGGCATGTTCGGCACCGCCATGCTCTGCTACGTGACCCCGAAGGAGCACCTCGGCCTGCCGGACCGCGACGACGTCAAGGCGGGCGTGATCGCGTACAAGATCGCGGCCCACGCGGCGGACCTGGCCAAGGGGCACCCGGGCGCGCAGGCGTGGGACGACGCGCTGTCCAAGGCGCGGTTCGAGTTCCGCTGGGAGGACCAGTTCAACCTCTCGCTGGACCCGGAGACGGCGCGGTCGTACCACGACGCGACACTGCCTGCCGAGCCGGCGAAGACGGCGCACTTCTGCTCGATGTGCGGCCCGAAGTTCTGCTCGATGAAGATCACGCAAGAGCTCAAGGAGTACGCGGCCCGCGGCATGAAGGACAAGTCGGCGGAGTTCGTCTCCGGCGGCGGGAAGGTCTATCTGCCGCTCGCCTGACCGGTCCGGCATGGTCGACTCGGGTTCACTGAAGTCGGGGTGTCCCGGCGCGGTGGACAGCCCGGATTCAGGGAACCCGAGTCGATCAGACGGGGTCGGCGTCCCGAACGGACGTCAGGCGGGTCAGTCGCGGTGGTGACGGCCGGTGGAGCGCAGCGAGCGACGACCGTTCTCCTGCTCCGGCTCGTTGTCCGCGACCGGCTTGCCGAGCCCGGCGACCCAGTCGACGAACTCCTCGTCCTGCGTGGCCAGCGGCTCCGCCGCATCCGCCGCGGGCCGCTTCTCCTCGTCGGCCCGGGCCCGGTTGCGCCGGAACAGGCCACCGAGCCGTCCCCGCCGGGAGGGCTGCTCCGCGTCGTCCGTGGACGCCGGTGCGGCCCGCCGAGCATCGCTGGCCGGCCCGCCACTGCCGGCGGTGCCGGACGCGCGGCCCTGCTCGGGTATGCCCGGACCGGCCGACGGCGGCACGACCGGTCCCGCCGAGGCGGGCGCACCGGTAGCCTCGCCGACCCGGCCGCGCCTGCCGACGGCCCGGTCCGTCGCGTTGCTGGCCCGGTCGGTCATGCTGTTGGCCGGGTCGGTCGTGCTGTTGGCCGGGTCGGTCGTGCTGTTGGTCTGGCCCGTCGTGCTGGCGGCGCGGCCTCTCGACCAGCCCCCGTCGAGCGTGGCGGCGGTCGGGCTGTCCTGGTTCGGCGTGCTGGCGGTCGGATCTGTCGGGCTGCCCTGGTCTGGTGTGCTGGCGGTCCGATCCGACGCGGCGGCGCGTCGAGTGGTGTTGAAGGCGTCCCAGGTGCTGGCGCGGCTCAGGTCCGGCAGCGGCGCCCGGTGCCGGAAGCGGGGCGTCCAGTCGGTCGACTCCTCCGCCGGGACGGGAGCATCCGAACCGGACGGTTCGGGGTCGGCCGCCCCCGTCGCCGATCCGGTGGTCCACGCCGAGGTGACCGGCCAGGCCGGTGCCGTCGGGGCCCACAGGGCGGTCCCCGGGCCGTCGGCGGTCGCCTCACCGAACAACGAAGCGCCGCCGTCGCTCTCGGCCGCGGATCGTTCGGCGCGGCCCGTCCCGGACCCCTCGACGGGTGCGGGATCCCCAACCGGGGTGGTGGTGACCGCCGGCTCGGTGCTGGCGGCCCCGTCGCGCCGGCTCTCTCCACCGGTCCCGACGGTCTGCTCCTGCGGATCCTTGCCGCCGGTCTGATTCGCCTGGCCGGGCTCGGTGTCCTGGCCGGGCTCGGTGTCCTGGCCGGGCTCGGTGTCCTGGCCGGGCTCGGTGTGCCGGCCGGGCAGGGGAGCGTCCTGGTCGACGGGTCCGGCGGAGTCGGCGCCGGTCAGGTCGGTGGCCTTGCCGGACCGGGCCGGCCGCCTGGTGCGCCCAGCGGTCGATCCGGCGGCTGCCGCCGTGTGCTCGGCGGTCGTGCCCGGAGTGACGTCGGCGGGGGTGGACTTCGGCTTGCGCGTACGGCGCGGCTTGGGTGCGGGCGAGTCGGCCGCGCCCTCGCCCGCGCTGCTCGCGCTCGGCGTGGCCGCGTCGCCCGCGCTCGGCGTGCCCGGGGCCGTCGTGCCCGTGACCGGTGTGCCCGGGGCCGTCGTGCCCGTGACCGGCGTGACCGTGGCCGGCGTGCCTGGGGCCGGCGTGCCTGGGGCCGTCGTGACCGGGGTCGTCGGGTCGCTGGTCGTCGTGCGGTCACTGTCCCGCTTGTCCCCGCCGGCCGTGGTCGTCGTCGTGCTGCCGGTCGGGTCGTCGGCGCCCGCGTCGGGCGTCGGACCGACGGCCCCGGTACCGACGGCCCCTGTGTCGCCGGCCGCAGCGGTGGACGTCGCCGCGGTGGACGCCGGGACGGTAGGGGCCGGGTCGGCGGGGCCGATGGGGTCCGCGTCCCGGCTCGACGGGGCCGACTGTCGCCCGGCGGTGAACTCGCCGGTCGGGTCGGTCAGCCAGGAGGCGGGGGCCGGCGGGTTGGTCGCGCGGTCGTGCTGCCCGCCCGTGTGGAGCGCGTCCCGGGTCGGGGTGCCCGCCGTCGGCGCGTCCGGGGTGGTGTCGGCGTGCTGGCGGCGGCCGACCGGCCGGGACGCCTGCCCGGGGGGCGTCGCGTCGGTGGGGACGGCGCCGTGCTGGCCGCTCGCCGTGGTCGCCGGCCAGTCCCAGTGGGCGGGGACGGTGCGTACGGTGGCGGTGTCGTCGGCGGCGCGCGGACCCGGACCGGTCTTGGTCAGGTGCCCACCGGTGGGGGCCGCGTCGGCGGTGGGCTCGGTGTCACGGTGGTCGTCGACCGGACCCGTCGACCTCGCCGCTTCGGCGCCCGGCAGGGGCGGGCCGGCGGGCAGCGGGCGCAGGATGTCGGTCGGCTGGATCGCCTGGGGATCGGCGGTGCGGGCGCCGACGGGCCAGCGCAGCAGGGCGGCGGCCGCGGCGCCGAGGGCGCCGGCGAGGATCGCGATCAGCGCGCCGTAGTAGGGGGTGGTCTGGTAGCGGTCCACCGCGTCGCCGGGGCCAGCGGTCAGGTACGCGAATGCCACCAGCACCGGACCGGCCACCCCGGTCACCCCGCTGATCAGCGGAACTTGGCCGCGCCAGCGGGCCAACCCGGCGGTCGCGGCGCCCGCGAGCAGCGCCACCACGGGCAGCAGGAGCAGCGCCAGACGCTGCGCGGCGGCGTCGTCCAGCCAGTTCGGTTCGAGTACGCCGAGTCGGACCGTGGGCAGCGGGCCGGCCGTGCCGAGCGACGGCAGGACGGAAATGAACGCCAGCAGCCAGACCGCCCCGGCCACGGCCGCCATGTTCCAGCCCAGTTCCGGTCGGAACAGTACGGCGACGGCCGCGCCCGCTCCGATGACCGCCCCGAGAATGGCGCAGATGCCGACCGCCCAGACCGGGTCCACCGAGATCAACTCGGCGGCTCGGGCGGGCTGCATGCAGAGCGGGGCCACGGCGGTGGCGCCGAGTGCGGCCGCGCCGCCGATGGCCAGTTGCCGGCCGATGCTGGCCGGCGGGGTGTCCCGGCGGGCCAGACGCCCGGTCAGGACGGCACCGGCGACGGCGGCGTTCGCGGCGAACCAGCCCACCCAGACGAGCTGGGCCGGCCACTGGTTGACGGTCGTGCCGGTGAAGGCGCCGGTGAGTCGGACGATGCCGAAGCCGTACGCGACGCCGAGCTGGCCGGCTCCGGCCAGCACGCTCACCCCGAGCGCCGTGAGCAGTAATCTGCCCCAGGTCCGAAAGGCCATGTCCGGCACGTTACGCACCTGGTACACCCGATCGCCACCGGCACGCCGCGCGGCGGGGCGAGGCGCTCCCGGCGGGTCTACTTGAGTTCGACCAGTCGGGCCAGGTATGTCGTGTCCCCGACATTGGTGAGCATGTGTACGGCACCGGGGTCCCGGTAGACGACTCCGCCGGTGGGCTCGTCGGCGTCGATCCGGGTGCCGTCGATGGTCTGTACGACGTTTTTCGCGCCCTGGATCGCCACCACCAGGTAGGGGTGGTCGTGCCGGTGCAGGGGCTGCCGCTCGCCCGGTTCGAGCCGGATGTGCCAGACCCGGACCCGGTCGTTCTCGTACACGATCTCCTGGCCCACCGGCCCGAGTTCGGTGCCGTCGATCACATCCGTCATCGTCCACCGTCCAGTTGGGGAAGCACCTCGGCGGCGATCAGCTCGAGGTGGTCGAGGTCGTCAAGGTCGGTCATGCGCAGGTGCACCCGGGTGCCGCCGATCTCGGCGAACTCGCCGATTCGCTGCACGAGCTGCGCGGGCGAGCCGACCACCGGGTCCTCCGGTGGCAGCGCGCTCTTCTCGTGCAGTGGCGCGGCCCGCAGCTGCGCCTCGGCGTCGGTGCGGCCGATGGCCACCACGATCCCGGCGGAGAGCACCAGCGGGGCGCGGCCGGCCTCCGTGCGACCCACGCGGTCGCACGCCTCCCGCACCCGGTCGTACGCCCCGGCGGTCTCGGCCACGGACTTGAACGGCATGTTGAACTCGTCGGCGTAGCGGGCGGCCAGTTCGGGGGTCCGCTTGGGACCGCGCCCGCCCACGATGATCGGCGGTCCGGGCACCTGCGCCGGTTTGGGCAGCGCGGGCGCGTCCACCAGCCGGTAGTGGTCACCGGTGAAGCTGTACGTCTCGCCCATCGGGGTGGCCCACAGCCCGGTGATCACCTCAAGCTGCTCGGCCAGTCGATCGAAGCGCTCGCCGACGGGCGGGAACGGGATGCCGTACGAGGTGTGCTCGCGCTCGTACCAGCCGGCGCCGATGCCGAGGTCGACCCGGCCGCCACTCATCTGGTCGACCTGTGCGACCAGCACGGCGAGAGGGCCGGGCAGGCGGAAGGTCGCCGACGTGACCAGGGTGCCGAGCCGGATCCGTTGGGTCTCGCGGGCCAGCGCGGCGAGGGTCAGCCAGGCGTCCGTCGGGCCGGGCAGGCCCGGGTCGGCGCCCATCGACTGGTAGTGGTCGGCGCGGAGGAAGCCCTCGTAGCCGCCGGCCTCGACCAGTCGGGCGAACCGGAGCTGGATGTCGTAGTCGGCACCCCGGTGGGGCTCGGTGAAGACCGACACCCGCATGTTCATCGTCCCTCCGCGCCGGCCGCGGCCGGCTGGTCGCGTTCCATCAACAGCTCGTGCAGGTCGGCGCTGACCCGGGCGACGTCGGCGAGGTGGGCGTTGCGACCCAGGGTGCGGGGTCGGGGGATGGCCACCTCGACCACCTTGCGGATCCGGCCGGGGCGAGGACTCAGCACGACCACCCGGTCGGCGAGCAGCACCGCCTCGTCGATCGAGTGGGTGACGAAGACGATGGTGGGCTTGTTCTCCATGTGCACGCGCTGGAGTTCGCCGGACAGTTCCTCGCGGGTGAGCGCGTCGAGCGCGGAGAACGGCTCGTCCATCAGCATCACCCGCGGCTCGCCGATCAGCGACCGGCACAGCGACACCCGCTGCTGCATGCCACCGGAGAGTTCGTGCGGCAGCCGCTTCTCGAACCCGGAGAGCCCGGCCACGTCGAGCAGTTGCCGGGCTCGCTCGCGGTGCTTGGCGCGGCTCCAGCCGAAGATCTCCACCGGCAGCAGGACGTTGTCCAGCACACTGCGCCACGGCAGCAGCGCCGGCTTCTGGAAGAGCATGGCGATGTCGCGGCGGGGTCGGGTGATCGGCGTACCGGCCACGGTGATCTCGCCGGAGGTCAGCGGGAGCAGCCCGGCGATCAACCGCAGCAGGGTGGACTTCCCGCAGCCGGAGCGCCCGAGCACGGCCACGAACTCGCCCTCGGCGACGTCGAGGTCGATGCCGCGAAGGGCTTCGACCCGGCCGGACCGGCCCTCGAAGGTACGCGACACCCCGGACAGTCGGATCATCTGCGGCGTACCTCCGCTGAGTGGACGGTCAGGAATCCGACAAAGGCTAGCTGCCCCGTTGACATTCCGCACCGTCCGGGGTGGTCGTCATGTTGTATCCGTTCCGCAACCCAATACGCCTGGCGTCGCAACTGTGGGTTTCTCGTACGCTGTGCCCGCGAAGAGTCCCCTCACGATGGCGGTGCCCGGCTTGCCCCTCCTGCCGGCACCGTCGCGACAACCCCCGCCGGTGGCCTGCGGTCCCGGTCGGAAAGGACATGGTGCTACTGATGAGAAGGCTGACCCGTACGGTCGCTACGGCCGCGCTGGCCACCGCCCTCGCCCTCGTCTCCGCCTGCAGCAGCGGGTCGGACTCGTCCGACGACGCCAAGGGCGGCAAAGACGGAGCACTGGAGAAGGTGACCTACCTCACCTCCTTCGGCAACTTCGGCCGTGACTCCTACGCCTGGGTGGCGAAGGAGAAGGGCTTCTTCAAGGAGGCCGGCTTCGACGTCGAGATCAAGGCCGGCCAGGGCACCGGCGGCGTGATCCAGACGGTCGTCGGCGGCCAGGCGGACTTCGGGCCGATCGACCTCACCGGTGGTCTGCTCCAGCTCGGTAACGGCCAGGCGAAGGACTTCACCGCCGTGGCCGCGATCCAGCAGCGCACGATGGCGGGCATCGCCACCGTCGAGGGCAAGAACATCAACTCGCCCAAGGACCTGGAGGGCAAGAAGCTCGCCGACACCCCCGGCTCCGTGGTCCGCAACCTGTTCCCGACGTACGCCCGGCTCGCCGGTGTGGACGCCAGCAAGGTGACCTGGGTCAACGGTGAGGCGCAGGCGCTGATCGGCACCCTGGCCAGCGGCTCGGTGGACGGCATCGGCCAGTTCGTCGTCGGCCAGCCGACGATCGAGGCGGTGGCCAAGAAGAAGGCCGTCATGCTGCCGTACAGCAACGTGATGCAGGACCTCTACGGCAACGTGCTGATCACCTCCTCGAAGATCGCCAAGGAGAAGCCCGAGATGGTGAAGCGGTTCACCGCGGCGCTGCTCAAGGGCCTCGAGTACAGCCTGGCGAACTCCAAGGAGGCCGGCGAGATCCTGAAGAAGAACGTCGACGCGGCCAACCCGGTGGCCGCCGCCGCCGAGCTGGACCTGATGGCCGCGTACGTGCGTTCCGGCAACTCCGGCACCGCGATCGGCACGCTGGACAGCGGCCGGGTCGCGAAGAGCATCGCGATCCTGCAGGGCGCGGGCGCGCTCAAGCAGAACATCACCCCCGAGCAGATCATCGACTTCAGCCTCGCGCCGAAGGCCTGATCGTCCGGTCGCCACCAGGGGGTACGTCCCGCCGGATCCGGCGGGACGTACCCCCGTCGCTCGTCGGCCCCCAGGGCCGTCGGATTTCGAGGAGGACAAGATGACCGACGTGCGGTCAGTCGAGCCGGCGGTGACGGTGCCCCCATCCCCGGGTGCCGGCCCGGAGGCGGGACGGGCGGGTCGGGGCGCCGGCCTGCGCGCCGGGGTCGGGGCGGCGCTGCTGCCCGCGGCCGGTCTGCTGGTCGCCCTGGCGGCGTGGTGGCTGATCGCCCGGCTGGAGCTGATCCCGCCGGCCGCCCTGCCGCCGCCGGGGGGTGTGTTCAGCGCGTTCGTCGACAAGCCCGCCCAGATGCTGGAGCACACCGGGACCACCCTGCTGGAGATCCTGGTCGGCTTCGCCCTGTCGGCGGCCGCCGGCGTCCTGATCGGACTGTCCCTGGCCAGTTCCCGCGCCGTGGAGCGGATGTTCACGCCGCTGCTGGTCGCGGTGAACGCGGTGCCGAAGATCACGTTGGGCCCGCTGCTGGTGGTGGCGCTGGGCTGGGGTCAGAAGCCGATCCTGACCATGGTGTTCCTGCTCTGCTTCTTTCCGATCGTGCTGTCCACCGCGACCGGGCTGACCACCACGCCGGCCGACCTGGCCGAGCTGGTCCGGTCGTGGAACGCCTCCCGCTGGCAGGCGTTCCGCAAGGTGCGGTTCCCGGCGGCGCTGCCGCAGATCTTCGTCGGGCTCAAGGTGGCCATGCCGCTGGCGGCCATCGGCGCGGTGATCGGTGAGTTCCAGGCCGGGGAGAGTGGCCTGGGCTACGTCATCCTCCAATACGCGGGCGTCGGCGACTACGCCACCGCCTGGGCGGCCATCCTGCTGGTGGCGCTGGTGAGCATCCTGCTCTACTCCGCGCTCGTGCTCATCGAGCGGATCGCCCTGCCCTGGGTAAGAGAAACCACCAGCAGCCGCTGACCCCGATCGGCAGAGCTGAACAACAAAGGCAACGCGAAGGGCCGGCCCCCACGAAGGAGGCCGGCCCGTTCCGATAACGGTGACGCGGGAGGGCTGTGGCCTACCGTGCCCGGCGGAGGGATCAAGCCTGACCGCCCGGAGCCGGGCACGGTAGGCCACAGCCCTCAACCTGGCACACGACGAGCCGAGCTACCCCGCCAACCGCCAGCGCCCGTTTCGCGCGACCAGCGTGGTGAGCGCCTGCGGCATGAGGCCGGAGTGGTTGTCGGGCGTCATGCGGATCGGGCCGGAGAGGCCGTCGATCTGGGACGTCTCCAGCACGTCGCGGATGCCGTCCCGGTCGACCTTCCCGGCCGGGCCGCCGGCCCGCAGTTCGGCGTCGGCGATCAGCTGGATCGCGTCGGCGGCGAAGGACGAGGCTCCGTTGTAGCCGCCGAAGCGGGCCGTGTAGTCCTGGAACCACTGCCGCCGGGCCGCCTTCGCCGGGGTGGTGGCGATCACGTCGTCGATCACCATGGTCTGGGTGAAGATCAGCGTGGCCCGCTCGGTGGCTCGGGCCGCGGCGCCGAGGAAGAGATCGCCGGCCGCTCCCGCGTCGAAGAACAGCGCCCCCCGGAACGAGGCCTGTTGGGCGCTGGTCGCGGCCAGCGCGGCCTGCTCCGGCGGTGTCCAGACGACCAGCGCGTCGGGCTTGAGCTTGGTGAGTTTGTCGACCTGCTGGCCGACCTCGGTGTCGGTGGTCTTCACCGACTCCTCACCGGCCACCTTGATGCTGGCCTTGGTCAGTTCGCGGCGCAGTGCGAGCATGCCTTCCCGGCCGTAGTCGTCGTTGCTGGCGAGCAGGCCCACCTTGCGGACGTTCTTGCGACGCAGTTCGGTGGTGAGCGCCGCGGCGCTGTCCGCCGCGTTCGGGCCGAGTTTGAACACGTAGCGCCGCTCGGCGACCGGGCTGGCGATCGCACCGGAAGCGGCGAGCGCAATGGTGGGAATCCGCTTGTCGTTGATGATCCCGACCGCGCCGACCGCGCATTCGTTACAGCCGCCCATGACGATGGCGCTGACTTGGGAATCGCTGCTGAACTCGGCGATGTTGCGCAGTGACTCGGCGGCGTCGGAACGGTTGTCCTTGACCTTCAGATCGATCTTCCGGCCGTTCAGTGCTCCGGAGGAGTTCAACTGCTCGACCTTGAGTTTCAGGGCCCGCTGGTATGTCTGACCGACGGGGGCCGCAGCCCCGGAGAGTTCGAGATCGGCAGCGATCACGATCGGACTCGTGTCCTGCTCCGCTCCACCGAACTGGCAGCCGGTGAGCGTGGTGGCCACTACGGCCGATGCGAGCGCCGCGATGGTCGCGGAGCGGATGGGGCTCAACTCAGTCCTCCAGGTGCGGGCGCGGGCGCTGCCCGGTCACCGCCGCTAATCCGTCCTCAGTGGAGGACGGGATCTCCTCTGCCGTACGGTGTGCGCGAAGCCTGCAAAACCTTGCCAATGGCCGGCGCTGTGGTCAAGCGCGGACCCCGGTTGCATTTTCGGGACGGTCATCCCACATGCTGGGGTAACACAATGTTTGCAAAAGCTCACTTTGCATACACGCGTGACCACTCTGGAGTTACATGCCCTGTTCAGGGGCTTGCGGAAATGAAGGTATCAGTTGACCGGATCAGGGGTTCCGCGCCGTCCGACCGTTTCCTGCCTCACTGCGGCTTCCCAAACACGATCTTCTCTGATGAAATCGCGGCCGTGCCGCACGTGGTCCCCTCCGCTTACGGCACGGCTCGGCGGGCCAGGCGGGGAAGAAACGACGGAGGCGATGTCGTGAGCACCGGACCGACGACCCTGCCCGCGCTCGGCGAGAATGCTCGGCGTACGCGCCGGCGCCTGCCGAGACTGCGGGACGCCCGGATCCGGTCCAAGCTGGCGCTGATTCTGGTCGTTCCGGTGGCCGCCGTTATCGCGCTGGCCACCGTCCGGCTCATCTCGGTGGGCGAGGGCGCCTACGACGCCACCCGGGCCCGGTCGCTCACCGCGCTCTCCATCGACGTCAGCGCGCTGACCCAGGATCTCCAGGCCGAGCGGATGGCCGCGGCGGCCTACCTGGCCGCTCCGCAGCAGCCCGCCGACGCGTACAACCTGCGGGTGCGCCAGACGCAGCAGCGTGTGGACCAGTACAACGCCGAGCGGGGCCGCATCGGCGACGTGCCGGCGGCGCTGCGGGACCGGCTGGCGGCGATCGACGACCACCTGTCCACCCTGGACGGCACCCGCCAGGAGGTGCTGGACCGCCGGCAGATGGCGGTCGCCGAGGCGGTGCTGCGCTACGGCGTCATCCTCACCGACCTGGTCGCCTACGGCGACGGGCTGGCCCAGCTGCCCGGCGACGAGAGCCTGTCGGACAGCCGTCGCGCGGTCGCCGCGTTCGCCCGCGCCAAGGCGTCCGTCGCCGAGGAGGAGGCGGTCGCCTTCACGGCGCTGACCGCCGGCCAGCTCGACCCGGAGCAGTTCTCCTCCTTCGTGGCCACGCTGACCAGCCAGCAGGAGGCACTGGTCGCCTTCTCGCTCGCCGCTGACCCCGTGCAGCGGGCCCTCGTCGACAGCACCGTCTCCGGTGACGCGGTCGGCCTCTCCGACCGGGTCGCCACCGACATCACCCGCTCCGTCGGGCAGCGCCCGCTGGTCAGCGCGCAGGACGCCACCGCCGCCATCGGCGCGGTCAACGACCTGATGCGCTGGGCCGAGACCCAACTGCAGGACCGGCTGCTCGAGCAGGCCGACCAGGCGCGTTCGGACGTCATCCGGCAGGCCGTGGTCGAGTCGATCCTGGTGCTGCTCACCCTGATCATCGCGGTGTCGCTGGCCGTGGTGCTGGCTCGATCGCTGAACCACTCGCTGCGCCGGCTGCGCGAGGGCGCGCTCTCGGTGGCCAACCACGACCTGCCGGACGCCGTGCAGCGGCTGCAGAACATGGGCAGCGTGGGTGACGGTGGCGTGGACGAGATCGTCCGCCAGGTCCGGGACCCGATCCAGCTGAACAGCCGTGACGAGGTCGGTCAGGTGGCGTTGGCCTTCAACGTCGTCCACCGGGAGGCGGTGCGGGTCGCCGCCGAGCAGGCCGCACTGCGCACCAGCGTCTCGGCGATGTTCCTCAACCTGGCCCGCCGCAGTCAGACCCTCGTCGACCGGATGATCGGCGAGCTGGACGCGATCGAGCGCGGCGAGGAGGACCCGAAGCGGCTGGCCCAGCTCTTCGAGTTGGACCACCTGGCCACCCGAATGCGCCGTAACGACGAGAACCTGCTGGTCCTGGCAGGCGCCGACTCCGGCGCACCGCGCCGCGACGACGCGTTGGTCGTGGACGTGCTGCGCGCCGCGCAGTCCGAGGTGGAGCTCTACAACCGCATCGAGTTCGGCACCGTCGACACCGACATCTCGGTGGCCGCGCACGCCGTCAACGACGTGGTACGCCTCGTTGCCGAGCTGCTGGACAACGCCACCCGGTTCTCGCCGCCGAACACGACGGTCGTCGCCGACGGTCGCCGCATCCGCGACTACGTCCTGATCCAGATCGAGGACCGCGGGCTCGGCCTCACCGACGAGCAGCTCGACTCGCTCAACCGCCGGCTGGCCGCCCCGCCGAGCGTGGACGTCGCCGCGTTCCGGTTGATGGGTCTGGCCGTGGTGAGCCGGCTCGCCTCCCGCTACGGCATCAGGGTGGAGCTGCGCCGCAACGTCGAGGGCGGCACCGTCGCCCAGGTGACGCTGCCCGCCGCCACCGTGCTCCTGCCCAGCAACCGGGGCCGCGAGCAGGTGCTCACCCGTCCGCGCCAGCCGATGGCGGTCGAGCAGACGCCGCTCACCCCGGTCAACCACGCCGAGTCGTACGCCGGGGCCACCACCGCGGCGGCGACGCTGCCCGACCAGTGGCGGACCAGCGCCCCTGCGCCCGCGCAGTGGCAGTCGCCGGTCGACGCGCGGGACACCGCCCCGGCCGTGCAGGCCGGCGGCTACACCGGGGCCCGCCCGACGGTGCCGCCCGCCGCCGCGCCGGCCACCCCGGTCCCCCCCGCCCGAACCGCGTACAGCAACGGCGCGGGCACCTCGGTGGGCAGCCCGACCGTGGCGTACCCGACCATCGACGCGCTGCCTCGACGCGGCTCGACGGCCGACACCACGGACGGTCGGAGCGCGCCGGTACTGCCCGTCGGGCCGGTCGCCGGTCCCGGAGCGGTCGCCCCGCCGGCGCCGCCCGCGACGCCGGCCCCGCCCGTGCAGCCCGCCCCGCCGGCCACGCCGCCGACGCCCGCCGCGCCGGTCAGCACCCGGCCGGAGTTCCCCGCCGAGGCGCCGATCTTCCGGGAGATGGAGGCGGTCTGGTTCCGGTCGCACGGCGACGACGCCACCGCGATCTTCACCCGGCCGCAGTTCGACACACCGCCCGCGCCCGCCGACGCCGGCCTGCGGGGGGCCAACGGCGGTCAACCGGCCACCGCGTCCGCGCCGGCGACCGCGCCGGCCCGACCGCCACTGCCCACCCGCACCCCGGGCAGTTCCGAGGGCACCGGACCGCAGAGCGTGGGAAGCATGGACGGATTCGGCGGTGCGAACACCGGCGGTCGTGGCGGTGCGAGCACCGGCAATCGTGGCGGTGTGAGCACCGGCGGTCGCGGCGCCTCGACGCCGAAACCACCGCCGTCGTACACCCCGCCGGCCGTCCCGACGGCGCCGGTAGCGGCCCCCGCCGCCACGGCGAGCACGCCCCCGCCGGCCACGGACCCGGACGCCTGGCGGACGGCGGCTGACGAGGGCTGGTCGCTGGCCAGCCGGGCCGCCGAGCCGGCCGCCGCCGGCACCACCCGCTCGGGTCTGCCCAAGCGGGTGCCGCAGGCACAGCTCGTGCCGGGTGGCATCGAACCGAAGGGTGGCCGGGACCGCAGCCGGCGGACCCCCGATGAAGTACGCGGCCTGTTGTCGGCCTACCACCGCGGCGTACAGCGTGGTCGGACGGCCGGCACGGACCTGAACAGCACCTCGACCAAGGAGAGCCGATGAACAGGCCAGCTGCCATGCAGGACATGGGTTGGCTGCTCACCAACTTCGCCGACAGCGTGGCGGGCATCGCCCACGTGGTGGCGGTGTCCGCCGACGGGCTGCTGCTCGCGTCCTCCCGGGACCTGCCGGGGGACCGGGCGGACCAGCTCGCCGCGATCACCTCCGGCGTGGTGAGCCTGACCGAGGGCGCGGCCCGGATGTTCAGCGCGGGCGGGGTGTTGCAGACCGTCATCGAGATGGACAGCGGTTACCTCTTCCTCATGTCGATCAGCGACGGCTCGTCGATGGCCGTGCTGGCCGCGCGGAGCTGCGATGTGGGCCAGGTGGGCTACGAGATGGCGCTGCTGGTGGAGCGGGTCGGTGCCGCGCTGGTGCCGCTGCCGAGGGACGCGGTGCGTTCGTAGCGCCGGTAGACCCGGCGCGCGGACCGCGCGCCGGAACAGGGATGGGAGGCGGTGTGGGCCGGCTCCGCTGGGGACGAGGAGGTGATCATGGATGGACCAACGGCGCGCTGACCCGCGCGGCGCTCTGGTGCGTCCGTACGCGGTCACCCGTGGTCGTACCGAGCCCCGGCAGGACATCGCCCTCGAGGCGGTCCTCACGGCCTCTCCCACTCAGGTTGCCGAGTCCCGTTTCGCGGGGCACGACAAGCACCGCATCGCCACCGTCTGCGAGGGCCGTGCACAGTCGCTGGCGGAGATCGCCGCGTACACCCGGATGCCGCTGGGCGTCGCCCGGGTACTGGTCGCCGACATGGTGGCCGAGAGCCTGCTGACGTTACACACTGCTGCTCCCGCCGAGGGGTTCGAGGAGCGGATGGAACTGCTTGGAAGGGTGCTAAGTGGACTTCGCAGGCTATGACCCCCCCGCTGGGGGGCGGCCGAGCCGGGGAATCGTCTCCGCGAAGATCGTCGTCGCGGGCGGCTTCGGCGTCGGTAAGACGACCCTCGTCGGCTCGATCTCCGAGATCACGCCGCTGACGACCGAGGCGGTGATGACAGCCGCGGGTGTCGGTATCGACGACCCGTCCAAGGTGCCGGGCAAGGAGACCACCACGGTCGCCATGGACTTCGGCCGGATCACCATGGCCCAGGACCTGATCCTGTACCTGTTCGGTACGCCGGGTCAGACCCGCTTCTGGTTCATGTGGGACGAGATCATCCGAGGTGCGGTGGGTGCCGCCGTCCTGGTGGACACCCGCCGGATCACCGACGCGTTCGCCCCGCTGGACTACTTCGAGAACCGCAACCTGCCGTACGTGGTGGCGCTGAACCGGTTCGACGGCGCTCCCCAGTACGAGCTGGAGGAGATCCGCGAGGCGCTGGCCATCTCGCCGCAGGTGCCGTTGGTGATGACCGACGCCCGGCACCGGGATTCGGTCAAGCAGGTGCTGGTGACGGTGGTCGAGCACGCGATGCTCCGGCTCCAGGCCGAGCACGGTCGGGGCTTCCCCACGCCGGTCGGCTGAACCACCGCGTCGTGGCCGGCACACCAGGGCCGGCCACGACGCGTCAGTCGACCCGGAGCCGGTAGCCGCGCTTGACCACGGTCTGCACCACGCGCGGCGCGCGCAGGCCGGCCCGCAGGCGTGCCACCGCCATCTCCACCGCGTGCTCGTCGGCGCCCCGGGGGAGGGTCCGCAGCAGCGCGGTGCGCGACAGCACCCGTCCGGGGGCCTGGGCCAGCGCCCGCAGCACCGCCATGGGGGCGGGAGCCAGCGGGCGTAGTTCCCCGTCGATCACCGCCGCGTGCCCGCGCAGGGTGAGCAGGTGTCCGCCGGCCTTGAACGTCAGGGTCCGGCGAGGCAGTTCGTCGACGATGGTCCGCACCAACGCGCCCAGCCGGGCCCGCCCGGGCGCGCTCACCGGAACCCCGTGGCGCAGCAACGGCTCGGCGGTCACCGCGCCGACGCAGCTGGCCAGCACGTCGCTGCGGAGCGCGGCCACCACCGCGTCGGTACGGTCCCCGGCGGCCCGCAGCAGCGCCTCGGCCGCCGGTGCCGAGGTGAACGTCACCGCGTCCACCAGCCGGCCGGCGATCAGGTCGATCAACCGGTGCAGCGGCGCCGGGTCGGTCGGCGGCGCCCAGCGGTAGACCGGCACCTCGATCACCGTGGCGCCGGCCGCCTCCAGCGCGAGCGTGCACTCGGGTTGCCGCTCACCGTGCAGCTGCATGGCGATCACCTGCCCGGCCACGCCACGGCGGCGCAGGTGATCGACCACCTCGTCGCAGCTCTCCGACGCCGGTGACCACTGGTCGTGCAGCCCGGCCGCGCGGATCGCGCCGCGTGCCTTCGGGCCCCGGGCGACGACGTACGAGCTGGCGAGCACCGAACGCAGTGGTTCGGCCAGCCCCCAACCCTCGGCCGCCTCCAGCCAGCCGCGCATCCCGATGCCGGTGTTGGCCATCAGGATGTCGGGTGGCTGGTCCAGGCAGGCGCGGGTCGCCTCGCGCAGTTCCGTGTCGTCGGACAGCGGCACGATCCGCAGCGCCGGGGCGAGCACCACGCGGGCGCCCCGGCGTTCGAGCAGCGCGGCCAACTCGTCGCGCCGCCGGTCGGCGGTCACCCCGATGGTGAAGCCGGCCAGTTCTTCCCGCATCAGCCCTCCCGTCGCAACCGCACTTCGACGATCCCGTCGTGGCAGCGCGTGTCGTGCCGGGCCACGGCCATCCCGGGCAGGTCGAGGCACTCCCCGGTGCGCAGGTCGTACACCTGCTTGTGCAGCGGGGAGGCGACAGTCGGCACGCCGCCGCGGCTGCCCACGATGCCCCGCGACAGCACGTACGCCCCGGAGACCGGGTCGCGGTTGTCGATCGCGAACAGCCCGTCCACGGTGTGGAAGAGGGCGACCTGCACGCCGTCGACCAGGGCGGCGGCGCCCCGGTTCGGTTCCAGCCGGTCGAGGGGGCAGACAGCGGTCCAGTCGAGCGTGGTCGTGTGGCTCATCGCCGTACCTCCGGAAGGCCGAGCGTGACGGGCTGCCGGCGGGCGTGGGCCGGCTCGGGGCGGGTGGTCGTCAGGGCGCGGGCCGGCACCGGCTGGCCGCGTTCCACGGCGAAGGTGATCGACGGGTCGGGCACGTCGGGGGCGTTGACGAAGGAGGTGTAGCGGCGCAGCCGCTCCGGGTCGTCCAGCACGTCGCGCCACTCGTCGGAGTACGACGCCACGTGTCGGGCCATCGCCGCGTCCAGGTCGGCGCAGAGCCCCAACGAGTCGTCCACGATCACCGCGCGCAGGTGGTCCAGGCCGCCGTCCATGGCCTCGATCCACCCGGCGGTGCGTTGCAGCCGGTCGGCGGTGCGGATGTAATACATTAAAAATCTATCGATTAGTCGAATCAGTGCTTCTGTCGACAAATCAGTGGCGAACAGGTCGGCGTGGCGGGGCCGGAAGCCGCCGTTGCCGCCGACGTAGAGGTTCCAGCCGGTCTCGGTGGCGATGATGCCGAAGTCCTTGCTGCGGGCCTCGGCGCACTCCCGGGCACAACCGGAGACCGCCGACTTGAGCTTGTGCGGCGCGCGCAGCCCGCGATAGCGCAGCTCCAGCGCAACGGCCAGCCCCACCGAATCCTGCACCCCGTACCGGCACCAGGTCTCGCCGACGCAGGACTTCACCGTGCGCAGCGCCTTGCCGTACGCGTGGCCGGACTCGAAACCGGCGTCCACCAGGCGTCGCCAGATCTGCGGCAGCTGCTCCACCCGGGCCCCGAACAGGTCGATCCGCTGCCCGCCGGTGATCTTCGTGTAGAGCTGGAAGTCCCGGGCGACCTCGCCGATGACGATCAGCTTCTCCGGGGTGATCTCGCCGCCGGGGATGCGGGGCACCACCGAGTAGCTGCCGTCGCGTTGCAGGTTGGCCAGGAAGTGGTCGTTGGTGTCCTGCAACGACGCCTGCTCCCCGTCGAGCACGTGGCCGTTGCCCAGCGAGGCGAGGATCGACGCCACCACCGGTTTGCAGATGTCGCAGCCGCGTCCCCGGCCGTGCTCGGCGACCAGCCGGGAGAACGTGCGGATGCCGCGGACGCGGACGATCTCGAACAGCTCGCGGCGACTCACGTCGAAGTGCTCGCACAGCGCCGTGGACTGTGCCACGCCGGCCGCGTCCAGCAGCTGCTTGAGCATCGGCACGCAGGAGCCGCAGCTCGTGCCCGCCCGCGTGCACGCCTTCAACGCCGGCACGTCCGCGCAGCCGCTCGCGATGGCGTCGTCCAGGTCGCCGCGGGTGACCGCGTTGCAGGAGCAGACCTGGGCGGTGCCGGGCAGCGCTCCGGCGTCCGCGCCGCCGCCGTCCGGGGCGAGCAGCGCCAGCGGAGCGGCCGGCAGCGGGCCGCCCACACTGGCCCGCAACGTCGGGTACGCGCTGGCGTCACCCACCAGCACCCCGCCCAGCAGAGTGTGCGCGTCGTCGGAGAGGACCAGTTTCGCGTACACCCGGGTGGCCGGGTCGGTGAACGTGACGTCCAGGCAGCCCTCGGTGGTGCCGTGCGCGTCGCCGAACGACGCCACGTCGACACCGAGCAGTTTCAGCTTGGTGGCGGTGTCCGCGCCCGGGAAGGTCGCCGCGCCGCCGACCAGGCGGTCGGCCACCACCTCGGCCGTCGCGTACCCGGGGGCGACCAGGCCGTGGCAGGTGCCGTCGACCGCCGCGCACTCACCGACGGCCCAGACGCGCTCGTCGGCGCTGCGGCAGGTCGCGTCGACGAGCACCCCGCCGCGCGGACCCAGCGGCAGGCCGGCGGCCCGCGCCAACTCGTCGCGGGGCCGGATGCCGGCGGCCACCACGACCAGCTCGGCGTCGACCACGCGGCCGTCGGACAGCTCCAGGGCGTCGACCGCGCCGTCGGCGCCAGCCCGGATCGCGGTGGTGGCCACCCCGAGGTGGGTACGCACACCCAGCTCCTCGACGTAGCGGCGCAGCATCGCACCACCGGCCTGGTCCACCTGCACCGGCATCAGCCGGGGCGCGAACTCGACCACGTCGGTGCTCAGGCCGAGCAGGCGCAGGGCGTTCGCCGCCTCCAGCCCGAGCAGTCCGCCACCGATCACCGCGCCGACCCGCCGGCCCCGCGCGTACGCCCGGATCGCCGCCAGGTCGTCCAGGGTCCGGTAGACGAACACGCCGGGCAGGTCGGCGCCGGGCACCGGCGGCACGAAGGGGTACGACCCGGTGGCCAGCACCAGCGCGTCGTAGCCGTACTCGCCCACGGCGGTGGTCACCACCCTCCGAGCGCGGTCGATGGCGGTGGCCGGCTCACCCAGGCGCAGCCGCACACCGTCGTACGGGGTGTGCACGTTGAGCTCGTCCTCGCTCACCCCGTCGAAGTACGCCGAGAGCCGCACCCGGTCGTACGCCGGACGCCCCTCCTCGGCCAGCACGGTCACCCGCCAGCGGCCCTGCGGATCACGGGCGCGCAGCGCGTCGACGAAGCGCTGCCCCACCATGCCGTTGCCGATGACGACCAGGTCCCGACCGCTCATCGCGTCACCTCCACCGATTCCGCTTCGGACAGCCAGTCGACGATGCCGCCGACCGCGTCCCGGCATCCGCCGCATCCGGTGCCGGCCCGGGTCCCCGCCACCACCGCGTCGACCGTCCGCGCGCCGGAGCGCCAGCACCGCACCAGCGCTCCCTTGGTGACGGTGTTGCACTGGCAGACGACTGCCGCGTCCGGCATCAGCGCCGGTGACGCGCTCGGCGCCGCGACGGCCCCGCCCAGCGCCCGGCCCAGCAGCAGGGCCCGCCGGTCGGCCGGCACCGGGTGACCCCGGTCGAAGAGCTGGATCACCGTGCCGACCGAGGGGTTGTCGCCGAGCAGGATCGCGCCGATCAGCCGCTCGTCGTGGATCCGTAGCCGGGCGTACGTGCCCCGGGCCGGGTCGGCGAAGGTCAGCTCCTCGCCCGGCCCGCCGCCCGCCGCGTCGCCCATCGCGGCCAGGTCGATTCCGGCCGCCTTGAGTCGGGTCACCACCGGCCGGGGTCGGTAGCGGGCCAGCGGGTCGGTGCCGGTCAGCACGTCGGCGAGCACCCGGGCCTGGGCCCAGGCGGGTGCGACCAGCCCGGTGATCGCGCCGTCGTGCTCGGCGCAGTCGCCGAGCGCCGAGACCCTCCGGTCGTTGGTGCGCAGCCGGTCGTCCACCACCACGCCGCGCCGCACGGTCAGCCCGGCGGCCTGCGCGAGGGCGGTGTCCGGGCGTACCCCGCAGGAGAGCACCAGCAGGTCGGCGTGCAGCGACCGGCCGTCGGCCAGGTCGAGGCGGACGCCGGTGCCGTCGGCGACGACTCCGGTCGCCGGCACCGCGAGCTGGATGGTGACGCCGAGCCGGGCGAGCGTGCCGGCGAGCACCGCGCCGGCCGCGGGGTCGAGCTGCCGTTCCATGAGGTGCCCGGTGTGGTGCACGACGGTGGTGGCGAGCCCCCGGGTGGCCAGGCCGCGGGCGGCCTCCAGGCCGAGCAGCCCACCACCGAGCACGATCGCGCTGCGGGCCCCGTCGGCGACGGCGAGGATCCGGCGGCAGTCGTCCAGGGTCCGGAAGGGAACGACCCGCTGCGGCAGGTCGGTCGCGTCGAGGCCGGGCAGCGGCGGCACCACCGCCCGCGCGCCGGTGGCCAGCACCAGGTGGTCGTAGGAGATCCGTTCGCCGTCGCCGGTGCGGACCTCGCGGGCGGACCGGTCCACCGCGGTCACCGGCACGCCGGGGCGCCTGTCGATGCCGTGCCCGGCGGCCTCGGTCAGCTCCACGTCCGGTTCGGCGATCCGGCCGGTCAGCAGCGTGGAGAGCATGATCCGGTTGTACGCGCGGTGCGGCTCCGCCCCGAGCACGGTGACCTTCCGGTCTCCCTCGCGGGCGTGCAGCTCGGCCGCGAGCCGGGCACCGGCCATGCCGTTGCCGACGATCACCACCCGGGCCGTCATGCCTTCTCCACCCGGACCGCGCAGATCTTGAACTCGGGCATCCCGGAGATCGGGTCCACCGCGTCGTTCGTCACCGAGTTGGCTCGGCCGGCGCCGGGCCAGTGGAACGGCGCGAAGACCGTGTCCGGGCGGATCCCCGCGCTGAGGCGGGCCGGCGCGCGCAGCTCGCCCCGGCGGGACGTGACCCGCACCGGGTCGCCGTCGTCGATGCCCAGCCGGGCCGCCAGGTCGGGGTGCAGCTCGACGAACGCCTCGGGCGCGGCGCGGCGCAGCGCGGCCACCCGGCGGGTCTGGGTGCCGGACTGGTACTGGGCGAGCACCCGGCCGGTGGTGAAGTGCAGGGGATACGTGGCGCAGACCTCCTCGGCTGCCGGCCGGTGCTCCACGGCGTGGAACCGGGCCCGGCCGTCCGGGGTGCCGAACCGGTCGGCGAAGAGCCGTGGCGTGTCCGGCCCGTCCTCGCTGGGGCAGGGCCAGAAGACACCGTCGGTCTCGTCGATCCGGGCCCAGTCGATGCCGGCGTAGTCGGCGACCCCGCCGGCGGAGGCGCGGCGCAGCTCGGCGAACACGGTGGCCGGATCGACCGGAAACCGCGCCGCCGCCGTCCCGGCGTCGCCCAACCTGGTCGCCAGGTCGGCGAGGATGGCCAGGTCGGTGCGGACGCCCGGCGGAGGCGGGCGCAGCGCCCGTCGACGCAGCACGCGGCCCTCCAGATTGGTCATCGTGCCGTCCTCCTCGGCCCACTGCGCGGTGGGCAGCACCACGTCGGCCAGGGCCGCCGTCTCGGAGAGCAGCAGGTCGGCGACGACCAGCAGGTCGAGGTCGCGCAGCCGGCCCTCGATCCGGGCGGCCCGGGGAGCGGAGACCACCGGGTTCGAGCCGAACACCAGCAACGCCCGGGGGCCGTCGGGGGTGCCGAGCGAGTCGAGCAGTTGGTAGGCCGGCACGCCCGGGCCGGGCAGGTCGTCGGCCGGCACGCCCCAGACACCGGCGACGTGCTCCCGGGCCGCCGGGTCGTCGATCCTGCGGTAGCCGGGGAGCTGGTCGGCCTTTTGCCCGTGCTCCCGCCCGCCCTGGCCGTTGCCCTGGCCGGTGAGGCAGCCGTACCCCGAGCCCTCGCGGCCGGGCAGGCCGAGAGCGAGAGCGAGATTGACGTACGCGGTGACGGTGTCGACGCCCTTGGCGTGCTGCTCGGCGCCGCGCGCGGTCAGGATGATCACGCGGCCGCCGGTGCCCAGCGCGCGGGCGGTCGCCTCCAGATCGGCCACCGGCACGCCGGAGAGCTGTTCCGCGCGGGCCGGCCACCAGGCGGCGACGCTGCGGCGGACCGCGTCGAAGCCGGTGGTCCGCTCGGCCACGTACGCCTGGTCGACCCACCCTTCGATGAGCGCGATGTGCAGCAGCGCGTTGGCCACGGCGAGGTCGGTGCCGGGCAGCGGTTGCAGGTGCAGGTCGGCCTGGCGGGCGGTGGCGGTGACGCGGGGGTCGACGACGATGAGCCGGCCGCCGCCCCGGCGCTGCTCGGTGAGCCAGCGCACCAGCGGCGGCATGGTCTCCGCCGGGTTGGCGCCGACCAACAGCAGGGTGTCGGCCCGGCCGAGGTCGGCCAGCGGAAACGGCAGCCCCCGGTCGACACCGAAGGCGCGCAGCCCGGCGGCAGCCGCCGAGGACATGCAGAACCGTCCGTTGTAGTCGATGTTGCGGGTGCGCAGCGCGACCCGGGCGAACTTCCCCAGCGCGTACGCCTTCTCGTTGGTCAGCCCGCCGCCGCCGAAGACGGCGACCGCGTCCCGACCGGAGCTGTCACCGATGGCGCGCAGGCCGGTGACGATCCGGTCCAGCGCGGCGTCCCAGGTCGCCGGGCGCAGCTCGCCGCTGACCGGGTCGCGCAGCAGCGGGGTGGTCAGCCGGTCCGGGTGGTCGAGCAGTTCGGCGGAGGTCCAGCCCTTCTGGCAGAGCCCGCCCCGGTTGGTGGGAAACTGGCGGGGGAGCACGCTCACCCCGGTGTCGTCCTCGCGCAGCGTCATGCCGCACTGAAGGGCGCAGTACGGGCAGTGCGTCGCCACCTCCCGGGGCGTACGCCCCGGTCGAGTTGCCGGCCATGCACCGTCTGTCATGTCCCGAAAGCGTGCCGCCGGGCGGTTTCCGGTCCGGGTCTCTTCTGTTTCGGTCCTGTCAAGTGGGGCTCACACCGCACAGGGGCAGCGGACGTGACGGGCGGGTGATGGCGGCCCCGGACGGACGCGTGACCAGCGGCGGCGCCGGGCTTCATCTCCTGGGATGGTCAGCGTAAGTCGGCGCGGCGGGGCGGCGGGTAAGGACGTCACCCGCGCGTGGGTTCGCCGCGGACCCGCTCATGCGTTCACCCGGAGCTGCCCGGCGACGCGGTCGAGTCGGTTCACCGGCCATGGCGGAACGATGGTCCCTGCTGGCCAGGGCGCGCCCGTGAGTGCTCGCCCGTGGAGATCTTGGACAGTTTCCGTTAGCTCGTAACGGAAACTGTCCAAGATCTGGGGCGGGGCAAGAGCGGCCCCGGCACGAACGGGTCCGCCGGGTCTCGGGTCCTTGCCGGCCGCGCCGTCTATGACCACCTTGCGATCAGTGCTTATAATGTGGGAAACCTGTCTCAATTTATGGGAGACTGCGATGAGCGTGGTGGACGTCTTCGACGCGGTGGCCGGTACCTATGACGAGGCCCGTCGGCGGCTCGTGCCCTGCTTCGACGCGTTCTACGGCACCGCCGTCGAGGTGGCTGCGCCGCCGCTGCGCGCCGCGCTGGCCACCGGCCGTACCCCCGAGGTGTTGGATCTGGGCGCGGGCACCGGCCTGCTCTCGCTGCTGCTCGCCGCGGCGGTGCCCGGGGTCCGGCTGACCCTGGTGGACGCCGCACCGGCGATGCTCGCCCGCGCCGCCGACCAGTTGAACGCGCGGTCCGTGCCACACCGAACGGTCCGGGCCGACCTGGCGGACGAGTTGCCGCCGGGCCGGTACGACGCGGTGGTCAGCGCCCTGGCGATCCACCACCTGGACGACGCCGGCAAGCGCGCGCTCTACCGGCGGGCCGCTGCCGCGCTGGCGCCAGGCGGGGTGTTCGTCAACGCCGAGCAGGTCGCCGGCCTCACCCCGGCGCTGGACCGGCGCTACGACGAAGTCTGGACAGCCAGGATCACCGAGCTGGGCTCGTCCCCCGAGGAGATCGCCGCCGCCCGGGAACGGATGAGCCACGACCGCCCGGCGACCGTGGCCGACCAGTGCCGGTGGCTCGCCGAGGCGGGTCTGGTCGACGTCGACTGTTTCTTCAAGGAGTGGCGCTTCGCGGTGTTCGGCGGCCGGGCCGGGTAATCCCGGCGGAATGTACGTTTCGCCGCCCCGGGGCGAGTCGATGGGCGTGGGGATGACTGGTGGTCATACCGCTGGGTAGTCTCAGCGGCATGACTGCCAAGGTGACATTGTCGTTCACGGACGAGACGATCGAGGAGGCCCGACGCTTCGCCAAGCGCGAAGGGCTGTCCCTCTCGGCGTGGATGGACCAGGCCGCCCGCGAGAAGGCGCTGCGCGAGGTGTTCACCGCGCACGCCGCGGCCGTGGGCCGTGCCGGCCTCGACCTGGAGTCCGCCGCCCTCGCCGACGCCCGCGAGGTCGGCATGGTCAACGATCTCTACTCCGGCGGACGGCCGCGTGCTGCGTAGGGGTGAGGTCTGGCGCATCGAGGGCGCCCGGGAACGCCTCGGGCTCGTGATCAGCTCGGACGTCTACAACTCCACAGACGTGCCCATCGTGATCGTGGTCGAGGTGGTCGAGGAATCACTGCTGCGCGACTCACCCCTTGCCGTGCCGATGGGCCGGTACGTGGTGATGCCCGACCGGATCTCCGCACCGATGAAGAAATGGTTCACCGACTGCGTGGACGTCGCCGACACCGAGACCATGCTCCGGGTCGGCCGCGCCCTGCGCATCCTCCAGCAGCTCTGAGCCATCGGACCTCACCATCGCCGCCGGCCCGTGGTGCGGTAGGCGTTTCCGGGCCGACCCGTGACGGGCACTGCCAGGTAATCCCGCTTCCCTAGCGTTCCTCCTCGTCGCATCGACGAGGAGGAGCCGCCGTGAGCACGCTCACCAGCACCGCAGTCCGGTGGCGGCAACCTCGGCGTGCCCGCGGTGCAGCTGGTCGGGCTGGCGGTGCTCGCCACCGCCGGCGCCGCGTACCCCCGGTTGGTGCCCGCGGTCTACCTGCCGCTGATCGTGCTGGCCGCGCTGGCGGCGGCCCGCTGGCTGGACACCGTGCCCGGCGCGCGCAACGAGCCCGGGTCGCTGCGCGAGGCTGCCCGGGACCCGCACACCTGGATCATGTCGCTGCTCTACATCGGCACCTTCGGCTCGTTCATCGGGTTCGGCTTCGCGTTCGGCCAGGTGCTCCAGCTCCAGTTCGCCGAGCGGTTTCCCACAGCCGTCGACGCCGCCTGGCTGACCTTCCTCGGGCCGCTTGTGGGCTCGCTGATCCGGCCGCTGGGCGGCCACCTCGCCGACCGGCTCGGCGGAGCCCGGGTGACCTTCTGGAACTTCGTGGCGATGGCGATCGGCGCCGGCACGGTGCTGTACGCGGCCCGCGAGCGCTCGTTCGGGCTCTACCTGGCCGGCTTCCTCGCCCTCTTCGTCTTCTCCGGTGTCGGCAACGGCTCCACGTACAAGATGATCCCGGCGATCTTCCGGGCCCGGGCGGCGGACGCCGTGGCCACCGGCACACGTGACCCGGAGGCCGCCGCGCGGTGGGCGCGGCGGATGACCGGCGCGTTGATCGGCATCGCCGGCGCGATCGGCGCCTCCGGCGGGGTGCTGGTCAACATCGCCTTCCGCCAGTCGTTCCTCGGCTCCGGCAACGCCGATTCCGCCTACCTGGCGTTCATCGGCTGGTACGCGCTGTGCTGCGCGGTGACCTGGTTCGTCTACCGGCGTCCGGGGTCCCATCGGCTCGCCGGGGTGTGATCCGGGTCATGACCGGCGCGTCGCCGCGCGGCATCCCACCCCCGTTTTGACCTGCCGATGGGGCGCCGGGTATCGTTGCCTGCTGTTGTACGACATCCAGAGGCGTGCCCTATCAGGTACGCTTGGTCGTTCGTGCGCGCTGGTCCGGCCTGCTAGATCTGGTCACCTCGGCGCGCGACCCCAGACCGACGACGAGACAAGGTAGACCTGTGCGTACGTACAGCCCGAAGCCGGGTGAGATCGAGCGTCAGTGGCACGTCATCGACGCCTCTGATGTCGTGCTGGGCCGCCTGGCCACCCACGCCGCCACGTTGCTGCGTGGTAAGCACAAGCCGACTTTCGCGCCGCACGTCGACACGGGCGACTTCGTCGTCATCGTGAACGCGGGCAAGGTTGCGCTGACCGGCAACAAGCGCCAGACCAAGGTCGCTTACCGCCACTCGGGTTACCCGGGTGGTCTGAAGCAGGTCGGCTACGACGAGCTGCTGACCAAGCGCCCCGAGCGGGCCATCGAGCTGGCCGTGAAGGGGATGCTCCCGCACAACAAGCTCGGCCGTCAGCTGATCAAGAAGCTGAAGGTCTACGCCGGTGCCGAGCACCCGCACCTCGCGCAGCAGCCGGTGCCGTTCGAGATCAAGCAGATCGCGCAGTGAGCGCGGGCGAAGGAAGCAGCATGACCGACATCATCGAGACCGAGGTCGCCCCGGAAGCCCCCGAGGCTACCGAGGCGCCGGCGCCCGTCGCCCGCGCGCCTCGTGGTGACCGGCCGATCCAGACCGTGGGCCGCCGCAAGGAGGCCATCGTCCGGGTCCGCATCGTCCCGGGCACCGGCAAGATCACCTGCAACGGGCAGGACCTCGAGGCGTACTTCCCGAGCAAGGTGCACCAGCAGCTCATCAAGGACCCGCTGGTCACCGCCGAGAAGCTCGACCAGTTCGACGTCATCGCCAACCTGCGTGGCGGCGGCACCACCGGCCAGGCCGGTGCGCTCCGGCTGGGCATCGCCCGCGCGCTGATCATCAGCGAGCCGGACGACCGCCCGGCCCTCAAGAAGGCCGGCTTCCTGACCCGGGACGCCCGGGTCAAGGAGAGCAAGAAGTACGGCCTCAAGAAGGCCCGTAAGGCTCCCCAGTACTCGAAGCGCTGATCTTTCCCAGCGCGTTGTACTTCTGACGGACGGCCGGTCCGCCTCCCCTCGACCGGGGAGGTGGGCCGGCCGTTCCGCTTTCTCCTTCTCGGTAGTGCTCATCGGAGGTTGGCGGGTATGGGTCGGTTGTTCGGCACGGACGGCGTACGCGGGCGGGCGAACGCGGATCTCACCCCCGAATTGGCGCTCGCGCTCGCCGTGGCCGCCGCGCACACACTCGCCGAGACGGACCGCAGCCACCCGCCGCTCGCCGTGGTCGGCCGGGACACCCGGGCCAGCGGCGAGATGCTGGAGGCCGCCGTCGTGGCCGGGCTGACCAGCGCCGGCGCCAACGTGGTACGCGTCGGCGTGCTGCCCACCCCGGCCGTGGCGTTCCTCACCGCCGAGGCGAAGGCCGACCTCGGAGTGATGCTCTCCGCGTCGCACAACCCCATGCCGGACAACGGCATCAAGCTCTTCGCCGCCGGCGGGCACAAACTGCCCGACGAGATCGAGATGCGGATCGAGGCGGCCGTCGAGACGAACGCCACCACCGCCTGGGACCGGCCGGTCGGCGCCGGCGTCGGCCGGGTGCACGACCTGCTCGACGGTGCGGACCACTACATCCAGCACCTCGTCGGCACCGTGCCGCACCGGCTCGACGGGATCAAGGTCGTCGTCGACTGCGCCAACGGCGCCGCCGCCGAGGTCGCGCCCGTCGCGTACCGGGAGGCCGGGGCCGAGGTCATCGCGATCCACGCCGAGCCCGACGGGCTGAACATCAACGACGAGTGCGGCTCCAACCACATCGAGGCGCTGCGCGAGGCCGTCGTCGAGCACGGCGCCCACCTGGGCATCGCCCACGACGGTGACGCCGACCGCTGCCTGGCGGTCACCGCCGACGGCGACGAGGTCGACGGCGACCAGGTGATGGCGATCCTCGCGCTGGCCATGCGCGACGCCGGCACGCTCACCCAGGACACCCTGGTGGCCACCGTGATGAGCAACCTCGGCCTGCGGCTGGCGATGTCCGCGCAGGGCATCCGGCTGATCGAGACCAAGGTCGGCGACCGGTACGTGCTGGAGGAGCTGCGCGCCTCCGAGCTGGCGCTCGGCGGTGAGCAGAGCGGCCACATCGTCATGCCCGCGCACGCCACCACCGGCGACGGGGTCCTCACCGGCCTGCACCTGATGGCCCGGATGGCCGCGACCGGCAGGTCCCTGGCCGAGCTGGCCTCCGTCGTCACCAAGCTGCCGCAGGTGCTGATCAACGTCCCGGTCGGCGACCGCACCGTCGGCGCCGCCGCGCCGGCCGTCCGTGCCGAGGTCGAGCGGGCCGAGGCGGAGCTGGGCGAGACCGGCCGGGTGCTGCTGCGCCCGTCGGGCACCGAACCGCTCGTCCGGGTGATGGTCGAGGCCGCCACCGAGGCGACCGCCCGCGAGGTCGCCGAGCGCATCGCCGACCTGGTACGCACCGCCAGCCCCGCCGGGTCGTAGTCCAGTGGACCGGGGCTTTGGCCCGGCGCGTCAGCGGGTCAGGGCGCGCAACCGGGTGACCGCCTCGGTCAGCACCTCCGGACGCTTGCAGAACGCGAACCGGACCAGTCGTCGGCCGGCCTCGGCGTCGTCGTAGAAGACCTGGGTCGGCACGGCCACCACGCCGCAGCGCTCCGGCAGCGACCGGCAGAACTCCACCCCGTCCGAGCCGCCGAGCGGGGTGATGTCGGCGGTGACGAAATACGTCGCCTCCGACGTCAGCACCTCGAACCCGGCGTCCGTGAGGCCGCCCACGAGCTGGTCACGGCGCTGCTGGAGACCGTCGCGGAAACCCGTGTAGTAGTCGTCGGGCAGGGCCAGCGCCACGGCGACCGCAGGTTGCAGCGGGGCGGCGTTGACATAGGTGAGGAACTGCTTTACCCGCAGCACGGCCGAGACCAGCGCCGCCGGGCCGCTCGCCCAGCCGACCTTCCAACCGGTGCAGGAGAACGTCTTGCCGGCCGACGAGATGCGCAGCGTCCGCTCCCGCATCCCGGGCAGCGCGGCCAGCGGCACGTGCGGACCGGACGCGTCCGTGAACACCAGGTGCTCGTAGACCTCGTCGGTGACCGCGTACGCGCCGTACTCCTGACACAGCTCGGCCACCAGCGCCAGCTCGGTCGGCGTGAACACCTTGCCGGTCGGATTGTGCGGTGAGTTGAGCAGCACCAGTCGGGTACGCGGCCCGAACGCCGCCCGCAGCGCCGCCGGGTCGAAGGCGTACCGGCCGTCCGCGGCGGGACGCAGCGTGACCGGCCGCCGGACCGCGCCGGCCAGCGCGATCGAGGCGGCGTACGAGTCGTAGTACGGCTCGAAGCAGACCACCTCGTCACCCGGCTCGCACAGCGCGAGGATGCTGGCCGCCACCGCCTCGGTCGCGCCCGCCGTGATCACGATCTCGCCGTCCGGGTCGTACGACAGGTCGTGGAACCGCCGCTGGTGGGCCGCGACGGCCGCGCGCAGGGCGGGTATCCCCGGGCCGGGCGGGTACTGGTTGTGCCCGCCGCGCAGCGCCTCGGCGGCGGCGGCCAGCATCTCCGGTGGGCCGTCCGTGTCCGGGAAGCCCTGGCCCAGGTTGACCGCCCCGGTCCGTACGGCGAGGGCGGACATCTCGGCGAAGATCGTCGTGCCGAACGGCCGCATCCGGGCCACCAGCGGGTCGACATCGGTGCTCGTCGTCACCTGCGCCAGCCTACGGGCACCCGGCGGCGCAACCCCAGCCTCACTCGGGCTCGCAGCGGGTCATCCAGTACCCCTGGCTTTTGTCGATCACCGGCTTTCCGGCGCCGGTGATCGTGATCGTGCAGTCGAGGGGCTTCTCGGCCACGCCGTCGGGCCAGGTCGCCTCCACCATGACCCGGCTCTGGCCGTTGGTCCGGATGGTCGTGCGCCACGGCAGCTTCGCGCTGTCGACGTGGATGAGATCACTCTCGGCGTCGTAGTAGGCGATGTCCGCCTCACCCACGCCGGACACCTGGTAGACCACGGTCACCGGCGCGGGCCCCGACGTCGGTTGCGTGATCGGCTTCTTGGTGGGCCCGGCGGTGGTGGTCTCCGGATCGGTGGGCGCGGTGGGCTCCGGCGCGACGCTCGGCGGCCAGCCGTCGTCGTCGAAGGGGCCGGTGTCGTACGGGTCCTCGGCCACCGGCTCCCCGACCAACTGCCCGACCAGGGGCCCGGCCACGCAGAAGCAGCCGCAGACGGCGAGGGTGAGCGCCGCGACGACCGCGACGACGATCCCGACCACGCGACCGTTGCCGCCGGAGGGGCGCCCGGCCGGCGGATAGCCGGGATAGAGGTAGGGCGGTGGATAGCCGGGTGGTGGGTAACCCGGCGGTGGGTAACCCGGCGGCGGATAGGCGGCTGGGGTGAGCGCCGGCGACGGGGGTGGTGGCCAGGGAGCCGCCGCGGTGGGCGTCCACGAGGTTCCGGTGGGATCGGGTGTCCACGGCGCGGAGGGCGACGTGGGTGTCCACGGCGGTGGGGGTGCCCAGGGCTGGCCCGGGGCCAGTGGGTCGGGCATCGGGAAGGAGCCCGGCGCGGCCCAGTCGGACGGCGGCGTCGCCGGCTGTCCCGCCGTCGGATCCGGCGGCGTCGGGGTTGGTTCCGGGGGTGACGTCGGGGGCACCTCGGGTGGGGGCGCGTCGGACATGGCTGCTCCGGGCGGGAGTGGGTATGGGGCCAACGGGCCAGGGGAGCGCGCGCCGAGCCCGCCGGAAGACTGTCGTACCCGCTGGCCGTCCGCAACCCCGTTGCTGCGGTGGCACCGCGACCGGTCCGGTGACACTCGTCCCATTGCGGCCCGCCCACCACCGATCGCTCAAATTCGGTGCTTGTTTAGCCGACTTTCGAGCACCCATGCTGAGCGAAACTGGGTTAGGCTGCGGGCCATGTGTGGAATCGTGGGATACGCGGGCGCGCGCCCGGCACTGGGCATCGTGCTCGACGGGCTGCGGCGGCTGGAATACCGGGGCTACGACTCGGCGGGCGTGGCGATCGTCTGCGACGACCAGCTGCTGACCGAGAAGAAGGCCGGCAAGCTCGCCAACCTGGAGAAGGTGCTCTCCGAGCGCGCCGCCGACGACCCGACCTCCTGCGCGGCCAGCCCGATCGGCATCGGTGACGGCACCACCGGCATCGGGCACACCCGGTGGGCCACCCACGGCGGGCCGACCGACCGCAACGCCCACCCACACCTGGCCCCCGACGGGCGCGTCGCGGTGATCCACAACGGCATCATCGAGAACTTCGCCAAGCTCCGCGCCGAACTGGAGGCCGACGGCGTCCAGTTCACCAGCGACACCGACACGGAGTGCGCCGCGCACCTGCTCTCCGCCGCGCTGGCCGACCTGCGCGCCGCCGGCCAGCCGGACAGTCCGCAGCTGCTCGCCGCCGGCATGCGCGTCGTGTGCCAGCGGCTGGAGGGCGCGTTCACCCTGCTCGCGGTCGACGCCGGGGTGCCCGGCGCGGTCGTCGGCGCCCGGCGCAACTCGCCGTTGGTCGTCGGCCGCGGCGAAGGGGAGAACTACCTGGCCAGCGACGTGGCCGCGTTCATCGAGCACACCCGGGAGGCGGTGGAGCTGGGTCAGGACCAGATCGTCCTGATCACCGGCGACAGCATCGAGATCACCGACTTCGACGGTCAGCCCGCCAGCGGCAAGGACTTCCACATCGACTGGGACTCCTCGGCCGCCGAAAAGGGTGGCTACGACTGGTTCATGCTCAAGGAGATCGAGGAGCAGCCGCAGGCCATCGCCGACACGCTGCTCGGCCGGCTCACCGAGACCGGTGAGATCGCCCTCGACGAGGTCCGCCTCAGCGACCAGGATCTGCGCGACGTCGACAAGATCTTCATCGTGGCCTGCGGCACCGCGTACCACGCCGGCATGGTCGCCAAGTACGCCATCGAGCACTGGACGCGGATCCCCTGCGAGGTGGAGCTGGCCAGCGAGTTCCGCTACCGCGACCCGGTGCTCGACCGGTCCACGCTGATCGTGGTGATCTCGCAGTCCGGCGAGACGATGGACACGCTGATGGCGCTGCGCCACGCCAAGGAGCAGAAGGCCCGGGTGCTGGCGATCTGCAACACCAACGGCTCGACCATCCCCCGCGAGTCCGACGCCGTGCTCTACACCCACGGCGGGCCGGAGATCGCCGTCGCCTCCACCAAGGCGTTCCTCACCCAGGTCGTCGCCTGCTACCTGATCGGTCTGCACCTGGCCCAGGTCCGCGGGATCAAGTTCGCCGACGAGGTCGGCGCGGTGGTCGCGCAGTTGCAGGACATCCCGGGCAAGCTGCGCGAGCTGCTCGACCGGATCGAGCCCGTCCGTGAGCTGGCCCGGGAGCTGAAGTCCGAGCCGACAGTGCTGTTCATCGGCCGGCACGTCGGCTACCCGGTGGCCCTGGAGGGCGCGCTGAAGCTGAAGGAGCTGGCGTACATGCACGCCGAGGGCTTCGCCGCCGGTGAGCTGAAGCACGGCCCGATCGCCCTGATCGACAAGGGCACCCCGGTGATCTGCGTGGTGCCGTCGCCGGTGGGCCGGGGGATGCTGCACGACAAGGTCGTCTCCAACATCCAGGAGGTCCGGGCTCGTGGCGCGCGGACCATCGTGATCGCGGAGGAGGGCGACGAGGCCGTCGTCCGGTACGCCGACCACCTGATCTACGTGCCGCGTACGCCGACCCTGCTGGCCCCACTGGTCACCACGGTGCCGCTGCAGGTGCTCGCCGCCGAGATCGCCGCCGCCCGGGGGCACGACGTGGACCAGCCCCGCAACCTGGCCAAGTCGGTCACCGTCGAGTAGCGCGTCGTCAGCGGCCCAGCACCACGCGGGCCATCCCGTCCAGCGCCGGGTTGTCCGGCTCCCAGTAGCCGGTGTGCCCGCCGCGACCGCTGGGGAACACCCGGCCGCCGAACCCGGGGTCGGCCGGGTCGTGACCGAACCACAGCTCGTGGCCGGTCCGATCCGGCCACCCCAGCACGGCGGCGAGCGGAGCGGCGCCCAGCAGGACCCGGCGGCCCAGCTCGTCCACCGGCCGGGCCAGGCGGATCACGTCGTCCGGAGCGCTGCTGGCCCACACCTCTGCGGCCGGTACGCCAAGCTCGGCGGCGTGCGCCGCACCGACCCCCGGTGAGCCGACGAACATCAACGCGTCGGCCGCCAGCCCGTGCTCCCGGGCGGCGATGCCCACCACCAGCGACCCGTAGCTGTGCCCGAGCACGGTCTGCCGCGCCGGCGGCCCCTCGTGGGTGGCGCGCAGCCCCTCCTGGAAGCGGTGCAGCGCCCCGCCGGCGTCCCGGGCCTGGCCGGCCGACGCCGCCTCGGTCAGGAAGTCCGGTGCGTCGTAGTCCAGCCACAGCACCGCCGCGCCGCGCTCACCCGGCGCGAGTGTCGCGCAGCGCTCCAGCACCCGGGCCGCGCGACCCAGCTCGCCAGGGGCGTCGTCCAGCCCGGCGGTCATTCCCGGCACGTACGTCAGCACCCGGTCGGCGTGGTCCGGGTCGCCGAGCGCCACCACCACCCGACCCTCACCGGCCGGGTCCAGCCCCAGCAGGTACGCCCGCGGTTCCCCGGTCGCCAGGCGCTCGGTGAGCGTGTCCAGGCCGGCCAGCCGCGCCGCCACCGCGCGCAGCCGCAGCGACGCGAGCGGCCCCGGCGGCACCCGGGCCAGCAACCGCCGACGCTCGGCCAGCAACTCCGCGCGCCGCGCACCGAGCCGCAGGCGGTTGGCCTGGTCGCGGGCGGCCACCGGCACCCCGTCCAGGCCGCCGACGAGGGCCGGCTCGTGCCCGACCAGCCACCGTCGCTGCGCCGGGGTCAACCCGGACCACCAGGCGCGCACCAGCGCCGGCGTCGCCCCGGAGGCCGGTCGGCCGGGCGGCGGTGGGGACGCCCAACCGGTGCCGGCGGCCCGGGCCAGCTCGTCCAACCGGTCGGCGGCCTGCCGGTCCGCCGCGTCGGCCAACTCCAGCGCGCCCCGCAGCGCCGCCGCCACCCCGGCCGGCTCGGTCGGTCGGGGACGAGTCGGATCGACGTGCACGCCACCGGACCGGTCCACCACCAGGCCGGCCGCGTCGGCCCGGGCGACCGCCTCGGCGAGCCGCGCCTTCGCCACCACGAGGCACCCGGCCAGCTCGGACAGCACCTGATCGGCCTCGATCAGCGCGGGCGCCACCGAGGTCACCTCGCCCCGCAGGCCGCCCAGCCGAGCGTCCGCCGCCACCGCTGCCGCGCCGGACCAGCCGCCCCGCAACCGCCCGGCGGAACCGGCCAGCTCGCCGGCGTGCCGCTCGACCGGACCGGTCAGCCCGGCCCAGGCCGCCCCGGCCGCCCGCCAGCCGCCCGGATCGGCGGCCCAGAGCTGCCGGTAGCCGACCCCGCTCACCGGGGCAGGACGGCGAACCGGCCGGCCGCCCGGTCGTCCACCGTCTCGTACGCCTCGGCCGCGGCCCGGACCCCACCGGCGGTCGCCGCCACGTCCGCTCCCAGTCGGCAGAACCACGCGTGCGCTGCCGACTCCAGCCCCGCCAGAGCCGTGGCGGCCCGCCAACCCGGCGCCGGCACCAGCAGGCCGGGCACTCCGGCCAGACCCCACGCCAACCGGTACGCCTCGTCGTCGAGCGCACCGGCCACGGCGCGCAGCTCCTGCGGCCGGACGGCGAACGGCTCCTCGGTCATGACCCCCACCCCCGTGCACGATCGGCATCCACGCGCTGACGCTAGGCAGGGTCGGGCCGTGCCGGAGTGCCCTGTGGACAGCCGGCTGCGGCCGTACCCCGGTGTGTCCACAGGCGTTGCCCACGGCGGGCCCGACGGCTAATCTGCCGCCTCGGCCGCCGGTAGGGTGGTCTGGTGATCGTCGCTGTCGGCATCGACGTCGTCCTGGTCGACCGGTTCACCCGGTCCCTGGCGCGGACGCCGCTGCTTGCCGACCGGCTCTTCACCGCGGCCGAGCGGGCCACCCGCTCCGGCACCCCACGCTCGCCCGAGTCGCTCGCCGCCCGGTTCGCCGCGAAGGAGGCCGTCGCCAAGGCGCTCGGCGCCCCGGCCGGGCTGAGCTGGCACGACTGCGAGATCGTGCCCGATAGGGCTGGCCGGCCCTGGCTGACCGTCTCGGGCACCGTCGCGGCGGCGGCCGTCGAGCGGGGGATCAACCACTGGCACCTCTCGCTGTCGCACGACGGCGGGATCGCGTCGGCGATGGTGGTCGCGGAACGGTGACGTCGGCCGGGTGGCCGGGGCGGCCCACTCGCGAGCGGAATGGGGCACGGTGACATGAGAGCGGTGTGGCGGGCGGCCGACGTACGGGCAGCAGAGGCGGGGCTGAAGGGCACACTGCCGGAGGGCACGCTGATGCAGCGGGCCGCCGCCGGGTTGGCCCGCCGGGCCGCCCTGCTGCTCGCCGAGCGGGGCGGGGTGTACGGCGGCCGGGTGCTGCTGCTCGTCGGCTCCGGCGACAACGGCGGTGACGCCCTCTACGCCGGGGAACGGTTGGCCCGCCGGGGCGTCGAGGTGTCCGCCCTGCTGCTCAGCCCGGGGCGGGCGCACCCCGCGGGGCTGGCCGCGCTGCGCGCCGCCGGTGGCCGGCTGGTCGACCGCCCGGGCGGCCCCGTCGACCTGGTCCTCGACGGCATCGTCGGGATCGGTGGCGCGGGCGGGCTGCGGGCGAGCGCGGACGAGGTGGTCCAGCGCCTCGACGACCTGCGCGGGCGCGACGGCGCTCGGGCCACCGTGCTGGCCGTGGACGTGCCGAGCGGGGTGGCGGTGGACACCGGGCACGTGCCGCTGGTCGCGTCCGGCCGGCCCGCCGCGGTCCGCGCCGACGTGACGGTGGCCTTCGGCGCGTTGAAGCCCGCCCTGGTCGTCGGACCGGCAGCCGTCCTGGCCGGGCACGTGGAGCTGGTCGACATCGGGCTGCGGCCCTGGCTGCGGGGCACTCCCGCGCTGCGGGTCACCGAATGGTCCGACCTCGTGCAGTGGTGGCCGCAGCTGGGCGCGGCGTCGGAGAAGTACACCCGGGGTGTGGTCGGGGTGGCGACCGGCTCGGCGACGTACCCGGGCGCGGCTGTGCTCTCCGTCGGCGGGGCGCTCGCCGGGCCGACAGGGCTGGTCCGCTACGCCGGCGGCGCTCGGGCCGAGGTGCTGCACCAGCACCCCTCGGTGATCGCCACCGGGCGGGTCGCCGACGCCGGCCGGGTGCAGGCCTGGGTGTGCGGCTCGGGGCTGGGCACCGGCGACGACGCGGCGGCCGAGCTGCGGGCCGTCCTGGCCGCCCCGGTGCCGGTGGTGCTCGACGCGGACGCGCTGACCCTGCTTGTGGACGGCTCGCTCGCCGACCGGCTGCGCGGCCGGGACGCGCCGATCGTGGTCACCCCGCACGACCGGGAGTTCACCCGGCTGTGCGGGGAGGAGCCCGGCGCCGACCGGGTCGGGGCCGCGCTGCGGCTGGCCGCCTGGATGAACGCGGTGGTGCTGCTCAAGGGGGACCGCACGGTGATCGGCACGCCGGACGGCCGGGCGTACGTCAACCCGACCGGCACCCCGGCGCTGGCCACCGGCGGCACCGGCGACGTGCTGGCCGGGCTGCTCGGCTCGCTCCTGGCGGCCGGGGTGCCGGCGGACCGGGCGGCGGCCTCGGCCGCGTACCTGCACGGGCTCGCCGGTCGGGAGGCGGCCCGCGGCGGCCCGGTGACCGCGCCCGACGTGGCGACCGCCCTGCGCCCGGTCGTCGCCCGGCTGGGCTGATCGTCGCTGTTCGGGGCCGGTTGGCCGGCTCGGCGGGCCGGGCCGTGCGTCGCCGCCCACCCGGATCAGGGCGGAAAGTAGGCTGGGCGTATGTGGCAGGCCGAGGTACGCGTCGATCTTGATGCGATCCGCGAGAACGTGAGCCGGCTCCGCTCCGGCACCACCGCCGAGCTGATGGCGGTGGTCAAGGGCGACGGGTACGGCCACGGGATGATCCCGTCCGCCCGCGCGGCGCTGGACGCGGGGGCCGACTGGCTCGGCGTGTGCACCCTCGACGAGGCGCTCACGCTGCGTCGGGCCGGGATCACCGCGCCGGTGCTGGCGTGGTTGCTCGCGCCGGGGCTGCCGCTGCACGAGGGGGTCGGCGCCGGGGTGGACCTCGCCGCCGCCAGCCTGCCGCAACTGGACGAGATGATCGAGGCGAGCCGGCGTGCCGGACGCCCGGCCCGACTGCACCTGAAGATCGACACGGGGCTGTCCCGGGGCGGCGCCACCGTCGCCGACTGGCCGGCGCTGCTCGACGCCGCCGCGAAGGCCCAGGCCGACGGCCTGGTCGAGGTGGTCGGCGTGTGGAGCCATTTCGTGTACGCGGACATGCCCGGCCATCCGACCACGGACCGGCAGCTCGCCGTCTTCCACGAGGGGCTGGCCATGGTCGAGCAGGCCGGGCTGCGCCCCCGCTGGCGGCACCTGGCCAACTCGGCGGCCACCCTGACCCGCCCGGACACCCACTTCGACCTGGTTCGCCCCGGGCTGGCCGTCTACGGTCTGTCCCCGGTGGCCGGCGAGACGTACGGGCTGCGGCCGGCGATGACCGCGCGGGCCCGGGTGATGCTCACCAAGCGGGTGCCCGCCGGCACCGGCGTCTCGTACGGGCACACCTACACGACCGAGGCCGACGCGAATCTCGCCGTGGTGCCCCTCGGGTACGCCGACGGTGTGCCCCGGCACGCGTCCAACACCGGGCCGGTGCAGCTCGCCGGTGCGCGGCGGACGATCTCCGGGCGCGTCTGCATGGACCAGTTCGTGATCGACTGTGGTGACGACCCGGTGGCCGACGGCGACGTGGCGACCCTGTTCGGCAGCGGTGCCGACGGCGAGCCGACGGCCGACGACTGGGCCGAGGCGGTCGGCACGATCAACTACGAGATCGTCACCCGGTTCGGCAGCACGCGGGTGCCGCGCGTCTACGACGGCGAGCGCTCGCCGTGAGCGCGAGGAGTGAGCCGGGGTTGCGAGCCCCGCAGTCGCGAACAAAGGTGACGCCGTGACGTACCGCATCCCGCGGCCGCGGACCGCCGCCGGCCGGGTCGCCGGCCTGGTCGGCGCCGCGGTCGGAGTGGCGGCGGCCGGCCTGGCCGCCGGCGTCGCGACCGAACGCACCCTGGTCCGCCGGCTCAAGGCCGACCCGGCCGACCGCTACGCGCACGAGAGGTTCGGCGAGCAGCGGTACGACGACGCGTTCCGGCTGGAGCTGCCGGACGGCACCGACATCCACGTCGAGGTGGTCGAGCCGACCCGCCCGGTGCCGGGGCACCCGACGGTGGTGCTGGTGCACGGCTTCTGCCTGGACATGGGCACCTTCCACTTCCAGCGCCGGATGCTCGCCGCGCGCGGCGACTACCGTGTCGTCGCGTACGACCAGCCCGGTCACGGCCGGTCCGGCCGGTTGGAGACCGGGGAGTACGACCTGGCGGTGCTCGGCCGGACGCTGCGCCAGGTGATCGACCGGACCGCCCCGGAGGGGCCGCTGGTGCTGGTCGGCCACTCGATGGGCGGCATGACCATCATGGCGTTCGCCGAGCTGTTTCCGGAGCTGTTCGGTGACCGGGTGGTGGGCACCGTGCTGATGGCCACCTCGGGCGGGTTGATCGCGGAGACCAAGCTGGTCGCGCCGGCGCTGCTCGGTCGGGTCGGCGGGCCGGTGCTCTACATGGTCAGCAACGCCACCCGGTACGGCGGCCCGGTGATCGACAAGGCCCGCAAGTCCACGTCCAACGTGGCCTGGCTGCTCACCCGCAAGTACGGCTTCGGCACCCGCAAGCCCAGCCCGGCGCTCGTTTCGTACGTGGAGACGATGAACTCCCGGACCTCCGCCGACACGGTGACCCGCTACCTGCGGACGCTTGCCACGCACTCGCGCTTCCCGGCGCTGGCCGCGTTGGCGAACGCGCCGGTGCTGGTGGTCGTCGGTGACAAGGACATGATCACTCCGGTGACACACTCGGAGGAGATCGTCCGGCGGTTGCCACACGCCGAGTTCATCAAGATCAAAGATAGTGGTCACGTGGTGATGCTGGAGCACGCCGACGAGGTCAACGCCGCGCTGGCGCGGTTCCTCGAGTCACTGGAGAGCATGGAGGACCGGTGAGTTTCGTCGTCAAACTGCCGACCGTCGAGGACACTCGGGAGTTCGGTCGCCGGCTGGCCGGGCTGCTGCGGGCCGGTGACCTGGTGCTGTTGACCGGTCCGCTGGGGGCCGGCAAGACCGCGCTCACCCAGGGCGTCGGCGCAGGGCTCCACGTTCTCGGCGACGTCACCTCGCCGACGTTCGTGATCGCCCGCGTGCACCGGCCCGACCCGGCCCGGGGTGGCCGGGTGGCCCTGGTGCACGCCGACGCGTACCGGCTGGGCGCCGCCAGCGACCCGCGTGCCGAGATCGACGACCTGGATCTGGACGCCTCGGTGGACGAGTCGGTGACCGTGGTGGAGTGGGGCGAGGGCCTGGTGGAGCAGTTGGTCGACGCGCACCTGCGGGTCCGTATCGACCGCCGCGACGACGACACCCGGATCGTCGAGCTGGAGCCGGTCGGTGGCGACTGGGCCCGACGGCTCGCCGAGCTGAGTTAGGGCCCGTGTCGGCGCGGCGTTGTCGGACCCGGTGCCTAGAGTGCGGGGGACCGACCCGCGCTGGAAGAGGTTCCTGATGCCCGACGACGCCCCCGCCCTGGATCTGCTGGCTCTGCTGCCGGAGCAGTGGCGTGCCGTGCTCACCCCGCACCTCGATCCGGCCCGCACCGCCGCGCTGGCCGAGTTCGTCGCCCGGGAGTACGCGACGCAGACCGTCTTCCCGCCGTTGGAGGATCTCTTCTCGGCCTACCGGCTCTGCCCGCCGCAGAGCACCCGGGTGCTGATCCTCGGGCAGGATCCCTATCACCGCGCCGGGCAGGCCCACGGGTTGAGCTTCAGCGTCCGCGAGGGGGTGGCGGTGCCGCCGTCGCTGCGCAACGTCTTCAAGGAGTTGGGCGAGGACGTGGGCGTGGCCAAGCCGCGCAGCGGCAACCTCGACGGCTGGGCCGCGCAGGGCGTGCTGCTGCTCAACGCGGTGCTGACGGTGCGCCAGGCCACCCCGGGTTCGCACGCCAACTCGGGCTGGGAGGAGTTCACCGACGCCACGATCCGGGCGCTGAACGCCGCACCGGACCGGGTGGTCTTCCTGCTCTGGGGCGGCTACGCGCGCAAGAAGGCGGCCCTGGTCACCAACCCGCAGCACGTGGTGCTGGAGGCTGGCCACCCCAGCCCGATGAACCCGCGCGGCTTCCTCGGCAGTCGCCCGTTCAGCGCGGCCAACAAGGCGCTCGCCGACGCCGGCCGGCCCACCATCGACTGGGAGCGCACCGCGGGCTGACCCCCTGTGGCGTGCGCCGCGTCGCCGGCTCTGCGGCGTGGGCCGTGCCGCCAGCTTGTTGGTGAGGCGTGGGCCGTGCGGCCGGCTTTTTGTTGTGGTGCGGGGGCCGTGCCGCTGACCTCTGCGGCGTGGGCCGCGTCGCCGGCTCTGCGGCGTGGGCCGCGTCGCCAGCTTGTTGGTGGGGCGCGGGCCGTGCCGCCAGCTTGTTGTTGTGGTGCGGGCCGTGCCGCCAGCCTGTTGTTGTGGTGCGGGCTGTGCCGCCTGGCGAGACCGCGTGGCCCTTCGCCGCGCGGCGCGGGTCAGCCCTCGGCAGCGAGTTGCCGCGCCCGGTAGCGGCGCAGTAATTCGGCGGCCCGCGGCTCGGTCAGCTCCAGCTCGACCAGCGGCACCACCCGATAGTCGCGCCCGCCGTGGCGCACCTCGATCGTCTCGGGCAGCTCGTCGCACATGGTCGCCCTGATCTCGCCGTACCGGGTCGACCAACGGTGCTCGCCCGGCTCCTCCGGCTCCAGCCACACCCCGCCGAACTCGCCCCACCGGGCGTTCCACCGCTGGCCGTAGTTCGCCTTCAGCCAGCCGGTGAACCGTTTCGAGTCCTGCCAGCGCAGGGCGATCTCCACGGCGTCCACCGGCACCGGCGCGCCCTGCAACAGGGCCGCCGTGCCGCCGGTGAGCACCTGCGGAAAGTCGGTGAGTCGGTCCAGCGTCTCATCCAGGCCCAGCTCGTCGATGCGTTGGGCGATCGGCCGGGCGGCCAGTTCGTCGATGCGGGCGTCGAGGTGCGCGTCCAGCGGCTCGACCTCGACCACCATCTGCACGTCCATCGCGGCGAACAAGCGCTCCAGCACCGCAAGGCTCGCGGCGCGGCTGCCGCTCTCGATCCGGGCAACAGCCGCCTGGGTGACCCCCGCCGCCTCTGCCAACTCGGACTGGGTCAGGTCGCGCAGGTGCCGTTGCTGGCGGACAGCCCTGCCGAGCAGGGTGGCGAGGCGCGTCGGCGGCATGCCGACATGGTGGACCGGGCACGGCCGAGGAGAAACCGCTGAGCCGGATTCACGACTGCGTGGCCTGGGTCCGAGATCCCGGCGACCCGGCGCCGTCGGGTGGGCCATTCCCTGATGAGCGGTATTCCTGTGGGTCATAAATATGACTCACAGGTATACCGTTTCTCACCGCAAGTGGCCTCCGGCCGAGCGGTGGCGTCCGCACAGGTCGACTGAGAACGGCCAGAACGGTGAGAGCGGCCAAGACGGCCAAGGCGGCCGATGCGGGCGATAGCGACAGCCCTGCTCGATGGCCTGAACGGCCGGAGTGGCCATGACGACAGTCGGAACGGCCAGGACGACCCGCTTAGAGCGGCCCAGGCGGCCGAGGATGACAGGCGGCCGGGCTTGAGTGGCCGGGCTTGAGTGGCCGGGCTTGAGTGGCCGGGCTTGAGGGGCCGGGCTTGAGGGGCCGGCACCCAGGGTGCCAGGGCGTCCAGGAGTGAGTGGCTGACCCTGGGCGCAGGCAGGGGGCGGGGCGTGGCCGGGCGGCGGTGGCGGGGCCGCTAGGCTGGCTAACCGTGCTCGTACTCGTGGTGGACAGCTCTACCCCCGCGGTGACCGCAGCGTTGGTGGAGATCTCGGCGGACGGCGTGACGTCCCGGGCGCACCGGTGCACGGTCGACGCCCGCGCGCACGGTGAACTGCTCGCGCCCCAGGTCGACGCGGTCCTCGCCGACGTCGGAGCGCGCCCGCGTGACCTGGGCGCCATCGTCGCCGGCCTCGGCCCGGGGCCGTTCACCGGGCTGCGGGTCGGCCTGGTCACCGCCGCCACGATGGGGCAGGTGCTCGGCGTCCCGACGTACGGCGTCTGCTCCCTGGACGGCATCGGCTACCCGGCGGCGGCCGGCGAGCCGGTGCTGGCCGCCAGCGACGCCCGCCGCAAGGAGCTGTACTGGGCCGTCTACGACGGCGCCGGTCAGCGGATCGTCGGGCCCGAGGTGTCCGCCCCGGCGGTGGCCGCCGCGCGCGCCCGGGAACTGGGGGCGACGGTCGCGGTCGGCGACGGGGCACACCGGTACGCCGAAGCCCTGGACCTGCCGGTCCGGGTCGAGCCGCGCTACCCGGAGGCCACCGTGCTGGCGCAGCTCGCCGCCGAGCGGATCCGGGCCGGCGCACCCGGCGAGCGGCTCACCCCGCTCTACCTGCGCCGTCCGGACGCCGTGGCGGCCACCGGCCGCAAATCGGTCCTGCCGTGAGCACGACGGTACGGCTGGACCCGTTCCGCTGGTGGCACATCGACGAGGCGATGCCCATCGAGGTGGACCTCTTCGGCGCGGAACACTGGTCGCCGGTGATGTTCTGGAACGAGCTGGCCAACAGGCACCACTATCGGGTCGCCACCGACACCGACGGCACCCTGCTCGGCTATGCCGGGCTCGCCGGAGCCCCACCGGACGAGGTGTGGGTGCAGGTCATCGCGGTCCGCCGGGACGTCCAGCGGCGCGGTGTCGGGCGTGTCCTGCTGGAGGAGCTGCTCGCCGAGGCGGCCCGGCGTGACGCCCGCAGCACCCTGCTGGAGGTCGCCGTGGACAACGTGGCCGCCCAGCGGCTCTACGCGATGTACGGGTTCGAGCCGATCGGGGTGCGTCGCGGCTACTACCAACCGAGCAACACCGACGCGCTGGTCATGCGGCGCGACGCCGAGCCGACCGGGGACGGACCACACGACCATGGCTGACGAACCGCTGATCCTGGGCATCGAGACCTCGTGCGACGAGACCGGCGTCGGCATCGTACGCGGGCACACCCTGCTGGCCGACGCGCTCGCGTCCAGCGTCGAGGAGCACGCCCGCTTCGGCGGCGTGGTGCCCGAGGTGGCCAGCCGGGCCCACCTGGAAGCCATCGTGCCGACCATGCAGCGGGCGCTGACCGAGGCCGGTGTCACCCTGGCCGACATCGACGCCATCGCGGTCACCTCCGGGCCCGGGCTGGCCGGCGCGCTGCTCGTCGGCGTCGCCGCCGCCAAGGGGTACGCGCTGGCGGCCGAGAAGCCGGTGTACGGCGTCAACCACCTCGCCGCGCACGTCGCGGTGGACACGCTTGAGCACGGCCCGCTCCCGGAACCCGCGATCGCGCTGCTGGTCTCCGGCGGGCACTCGTCCCTGCTGCTGGTCGATGACCTGGCCCGGGGCGTCACCCCGCTCGGCGCCACCATCGACGACGCGGCCGGTGAGGCGTTCGACAAGGTCGCCCGACTGCTGGGGTTGCCGTTCCCGGGCGGCCCGCCCATCGACCGGGAGGCCCGCGCCGGTGACGCCGCCTCGATCGCGTTCCCGCGTGGCCTCACCGCCGCCAAGGATCTCGCCGCCCACCGGTACGACTTCTCGTTCTCCGGCCTGAAGACGGCGGTGGCCCGCTGGGTCGAGGCGCGCCAGCGCGCCGGCGAGCCGGTGCCGGTGGCCGACGTCGCCGCGTCCTTTCAGGAGGCGGTCTGCGACGTCCTGACCAGCAAGGCGCTCGCCGCCTGCCGGGCGCAGGGGATCGAGACGCTGGTGATCGGCGGTGGAGTGGCGGCGAACTCCCGGCTGCGGGCGCTGGCCGAGCAGCGGGCCGAGAAGTACGGCATCCGGGTGCGGGTGCCCCGGCCGAAGCTGTGCACCGACAACGGGGCGATGGTGGCCGCGCTCGGATCGCACCTGGTCGCCGCCGGGGTCGCGCCGAGCCGGCTGGACCTGCCGGCCGACTCGGCGCTGCCGTTGACAACGGTCAGCGTGTGACGGGGGCACCGGAGATGATCGTGCGGATGTGGGAGGCGCGCGCCGAGGCGTACGGCGTCGCCGACCTGATCACCTGGGTGTGCGACACCGCCCTGCCCGAGTTGGAGCACGACCCTCTGCACGTGTCGAGCGAGGTCTTCTCCTCCACCGACCACCGTGTCGTGGTCATCTCCAAGTGGCGCAGCAGCCCGCGTCCGCTGCCCGATCCACCCGCCCTGCTGGTGGCCCGCGCCCCGCACTCCTGGGATTTCACTCAGGTGGACCGCTGACGGGGGCCACCAGACGGGTGATCAGCTGCGGCGCAGCATCCGGTAGGTGGCGATCCCGCCGGTGCCGAGCGCGGCGAGGAAGACCAGCCAGACGACTGTGCTGCTGACTCCGACCTGTGGGCCGGCGTTCGCTCCGGCGGCGGCGAGCAGGCCGTCCTTGCCGGGGGCGGGCAGCGCGGCCGGCGGCAGTTCGGGCCACCGGACCAGTCCGGTGGACTCCAGCATCTGCATGTGGTGCTGCACGAAGGCGTTGGCGTCCTCGCAGAGCTTACGAACTGTCGCGTCGCGGGTGCTGGCCCGCACCGCGCCGATCACCGGGAAGATCTTGCCGTGGGCCACGCGGAGCCGGGTCACGAAGATCTGGTCGAACCGGGCGCCGGAGGCGTTCTGCATCTCCGACAGCCAACCCTTCTGCTCGGCGGTCGGCTCGGTGGGGATGGACGCGCCGAGCTTGTTGGCGGCGTCCACGACGAGCTGGTCGAGCTTCTGGTGCTCGCCGGCGATGGCCGCGCCGATCTCCCGTACCTTCGCCGACTGTCCCTTTTCGGCGGCCATCTGACCGGCGGGCATCTCCCACAGCCCGGCCAACCGCACACCGTTGAGCAGTGTCATGTCGGCGGCGTTGAGCTGCTGCCCGCCGGAGGGGGCGGCAATGGCCACTCCGGGCAGGACACCGACCCCCGCGACGATCGCGATGAGCAACATCGCCGCGCGGTGCATCCGGTTGCCCGGCCGACGACGGGCGGATCTGAGCGGTGCCATGTCTGTGGTGCCTCCTCGGTCCGGACCGAAACGCGTCTGGACCGGGCAGCCGCACCCTGCCGGCCGCCCGTCCGCCCACTGGTACGGACTGATCGCCCGATCAGTTCATCCGCGCGCCCGGTGGAAATGCGTGCGGTGGACGAGCCGAAGCCCTCGGCGCGACGCGGATCAGCGGGTGACGGCGAGGAAGCCGCCGAGCAGCAGCAGCGTGAGCGCGGCGACGGCGAAGAGCACCAGCAGCTCCCGGCGGCCGTGCCCGATCGGGTCACCGCCGCCGGCCGTCGCGGCGGCGGGGTCGGGCAGGGCCGGCAGGTCGCGGGTCAGCGCGGCCAGGTCACCGAGGGTACGGGAGGCCCAGACCGCGCCGGCCCGCTCGGAGAACTCGTCCAGCGTGAGCCGGCCCTCGGTGGTGTGCCGGTGCAGCTCGGCGACCACCCGGTGGCGGTCGTCGTCGGAGGCGCGCAGCTCGACATCCACGCCGGACAGGGTACGCGGGTCAGCCCACGTCGAGGGGGTCGGCGAGGAGCCGTTCGAAGGCCAGTTCGGCGGCGCCGATCAGGGGCGCGTCCTCGCCCAGTTTGGGGGTGCGCAACCGGACGTGTTCCAGGCAGGCGCCGAGGGCGTTGGAGTTGAGTCGACTGCGGATCTGGGCCGCCGCGGCGAGGTAGAGGTCCCGCATGGTGCCGCCGAAGATGACCATCTCGGGGTTGAAGACGTTCACCAGGTTGGCCACCCCGAAGCCCAGCCAGTCACCGGCCTTGCGGACCGCCGTCTGGGCGCGGGCGTCTCCCCGGTCGGCGGCGTCGAAGACGGCCAGCAGCGCGTCGCGGCCCCGGGCGTCGGATCGTCCGGCCGCGCGGAGCAGGCCGTGCTCGCCGATCTCGGTCTCCCAGCAACCCCGGGCGCCGCACTCGCAGGGCATGCCGTCACGGACCACCTTCATGTGGCCGACCTCGCCGCCGTACCCGCCGTGTCCGGTGAGTCGACGCCCGCCGGCGATGATGCCGGCGCCGACGCCGACGTCGCCGTACAGGTAGATGACGTTGTCGCAGCCGGCCGCGACCCCCCGGGCGTGCTCGGCGAACGCCGCCACGTCGGCCACGTTGCCGACCGTGACCGGCACGTCGAGGCCCAGTTCGGCGCCGAGCGCGGCGCCGATCGGCTCGTCCACCCAGCCCGTGGTGGGGCCGAGCCGGACCAGGCCGTCCTCGCGGCGGACCATCCCGCAGACCGCGACGCCGGTGCCGACGCAGATCGCGTCGGCGGGCACCGCCTGCTGCATCTCCTTGACCGCACCGGCGAGCAGCGGCGCGGCCTCGGCGGCCAGCAGCCCGCGCGGTCGGTCCAGCTCCCGGCGGTCGAGCACCGCGCCGCCCAGGCCGACCCGGGCGGCGCGCAGCCGGTCCACCTCGACGGAGTACGCGTACGCGTACACCCGGGCCGACTCGGGCCGGACGACCAGTGACGGCCGTCCGGCCCGGCCGGTCTCCTTCGGTGTTCCCTCGCTGACCAGTCCGACGCCGGCCAGGTCGGCGGTGAGCGCGCCGATGGTGCTCCGGTTCAGCCCCAGGGTGGTGGTGAGTTCGGCGCGGGTGGTCGCCCCGTGGACGTGCACGTGCCGCAGCAGGGCCCCGAGATTCTGCCGCCGGACCTCCTCCTGGCTGGGTGCCGGGCGCATGCTGGTGCTACCTCCCGCGCGGTCAGCGGGTGCCGGTGGCTGCCGCGCGGCGGCGGGAGAGGGCGTCGACGCTGGCCGCGAGCAGCAGCACGACACCGGTGACCACGTACTTGACTCCCGCGCTGTACCCCATCAGGCCCATTCCGTTTTCGATGACCGCGACCACCGCGCCTCCCAGGACGGCGTCGAGGACGCGACCCTTGCCGCCGAAGAGGCTGGTGCCGCCGATCACCGCCGCGCCGACCGCGTAGAGCAGTACGTTACTGCCCCCCGTGTTCGGGTCGACCGAGTTGGCCCGGCTGGCGGCGACGATGCCACCGATGGCGGCCATGGACGAGCAGATGACGAAGACCGAGATCCGGATCCGGTCGACCTCGATGCCGGCCCGGCGGGCCGCTTCCCGGTTGCCGCCGACGGCGTAGATGTGCCGGCCGTAGCTGGTGCGTTGGAGTACGAACGTCCAGATGATCAGCAGCACCGCGATGACCGGCACCACGATCGGCACACCCTTGAGCGAGACGATCAGCACGTTGCGGCTGCGCTCCAGGTTGAGGACGTACACCGCCGTGCCGAGGATGACGGCGAGCACGCCGATCCGGAGCGCCACCACCGCGAGCGGGTCGGTGATCAGGCCACGGGCCACGCGGTTGCGGTGTCGCAGCAACTGCACCGCCGCGTAGCCGACGACCGCGAGGGCGGTCAGCGCCCAGCCCAGCGCGGGGGCGAGGTTGCGGTTGGCGATCGCGACCAGCACCTCGTCGCGGACCGAGATGTTGGTGCCCTCCTTCACGAGCAGCAGCACGATGCCCTGGAAGGCGAGGAAGCCGGCGAGGGTGACCACGAAGGACGGAATGCCGATCTTCGCGACGAGCAGGCCGAGGCTGGTGCCGATGAGCACACCGGTGGCGACCGCGGCCAGCACGGCGACCCACCAGGGGTACCCGAGCACGGTGACCACATTGGCCAGCACGGCCGCGCAGACGCCGCTGGCGAAGCCGGCGGAGAGGTCGATCTCGCCGAGCAGCAGTACGAAGACCAGACCCATCGCGATCAGCGTGACCGCCGCGCCCTGGGTGAAGAGGTTGGCGAAGTTGCCCGCCGACAGGAACGACGACGGCCGCATGATCGCGAAGACGGTGCAGAGCACGACCAGGCCGAGCACCGCCGGTAACGCGCCGACGTCGCCGCCGCGTACCCGGCTGAGGTAGTTGCGGACGTGGCTCCCGACGGTCGGCGGCGGTGTGACGGCTGCGGGGCCGTCCTTCCGCACGGCGGCGGTGGTGGTCATCGGACGCCTCCTGAGATCGAGTCGGCCGGCTCCGGGCCGTCGCCGTTGCTGCCCGGGTCCGTGGCGAGGCCGAGGCCTCCCGAGCGCCCGGCGGTGATCAGCTCAACCACCTGGGCGTGGGTGATGTCGGTGGTCTTCACCTGGGCGACCATCTGGCCGAGGTACAGCGCGGCGATCCGGTCGGAGACGGCGAAGACGTCGTTCATGTTGTGCGAGATGAGCACCACGGCCAGGCCGTTGTCGGCGAGGCGACGGACCAGTTCGAGGACCTGGGCGGTCTGTGCCACACCGAGCGCCGCGGTCGGCTCGTCCAGGATGACGAGCTTGCTGTTCCACAGCACCGCCTTGGCGATGGCCACGGTCTGGCGCTGACCGCCGGAGAGGCTGGACACGTGCTGACGAAGCGACGTGACGGTGCGGATGGAGAGCCCCGCCAGAGTCTCGGCGGCGAGCTGTTCCATGGTCGGCTCGTCCAGGACGATGCCGCTGTGCTTCTCCCGCCCGAGGAACATGTTCTGCACGATGTCCAGGTTGTCGCAGAGCGCGAGATCCTGGTAGACGACCTCGATGCCGAGGGCGGCGGCGTCGCGGGGACTGCCGATGTGCACCTGTTCGCCGTTGAACAGGACCTCGCCGGCGTCGGTGGGGTAGATGCCGCTGATGCACTTCACCAGGGTCGACTTGCCGGCGCCGTTGTCGCCGACCAGTGCGGTCACTTCGCCCGGGTGGACGGTCAGGGCGACGTCGCGGAGCACCTGGACGGGACCGAAGCTCTTGTCGATCCCGCGAAGTTCCAGCAGGGGGGTCGCGGACACGGGGTCTCCTTCTTAAGGGAGGGTCGGGGCCCGTCCGGCGGGCGCCGCCCGGCACGGGAGGATGCTCCCGTGCCGGGCGGCGATGGTCGTCCCGGCGGGTACTGCGGCGTCGGTCAGCTGATGCCGGCGTCGGCGCAGGCCTTGGCGTACGCCGCGGTGCAGACCTCTTCCTTGGTCACGTAGCCGTCGGCGATGACGTCCTTGATGTTGTCCTTGTAGATGGCCTTCGGGGTGAGCAGCACCGAGGGGACGTCACGGCCACCCTCCGGGTCCTTCACCGTCTGGCCGGTGTCCTTCTTCTCGCCCTTGGCGAGCGCGATGGCCAGGTCGGAGGCGGCCTTCGCCTCTTCGCGGACGGCCTTGTAGACGGTCATGCACTGGTCACCGGCGAGGATGTTCTGCAGGCCCTCGGTGCTGGCGTCCTGGCCGGTCACCGGCACCTTGCCGTTGAGCTTGTTCTTCTTCAGGATCGAGATGGCCGCGTTGCCGAGACCGTCGTTGGCGGCCAGCACGCCGTCGATCTTGCCGTTGGCCTTGGTGAGCTGCTGCTCGAAGATCGTCGTGGCCTGCGCGTTGTCCCAGGCCGGCACGGCGTCCTCGGGGCCCTTGACGTACTCCTTGGAGTCGAACTTCGGCTTGAGCACCGAGTCGTAGCCGGCCTTGAACAGGGTGGCGTTGTTGTCGGTGGGGGAGCCGTTCAGGTACGCCACGACGGGGTTCTTGGCGTTCTTCTCAGTCAGGCACTTCGACAGGCCCTCGCCCTGGAGTTTGCCGACGGTCTCGTTGTCGAAGCTGACGTAGTACTGGGCGGAGCCGCCCAGGGTGAGCCGGTCGTAGTCGATGGTGGCGACGCCCTGCGACTTGGCCTTGTCGAGGACGGCCTTACCGGTGCCGGAGTCCAGGTTGACGATCATCAGGGCGGTGACGCCGCTGGTGATCATCTGGTCCGCGATGGTCTGGAAGGCGGTCTTGTCGTTCTGGGCGTTCTGGATGACGTACTGGACGCCGGCGGCCTTGAACGCCTCCTCCAGGAACCTGCGGTCCGCGGTCTCCCACCGGGCGGAGGACTTGCTGTCCGGGAGGATGACGCCGATCTTGGGGGTCTTGGCGGAGCTGGCCTTGTCGGAGCCGGAGTCGTCGCCGCAGGCGGTCAAACCGCCGGTCGCGAGCAGGCCCACGGCGGCGATGGTGAGGATCCCCTTACGCATGTGCAGGGTCCTTTCGGAGGTGGGGGAGGTGTTGTTTTGTTGTGTCCGGCAACGTATTTCGCGTCACACTGGTCCCACAAGACCGCGCAGGTGCCAAGTTTGTTGGAAGCCATAACAATTCAGCAACGCGACTGTTACTCCCCGGGTATCCCACGCGGGAGTCGACGTAACGACTGTCGTCAGTGGGTCTGCAACGGCGCGGCGCGGGCGTCGGTCAGCGCCACCAGATCCGCTGCGGCCAGTTCGAGTTGCAGACCGCGCCGACCAGCCGAGACGTAGATCGTCGGCAGATCCAGCGCGGATTCGTCCAGCACTGTGGGCAGGCGCCGGCGCTGCCCGAGCGGGCTGATCCCGCCGCGCACGTAGCCGGTGGCCCGCTCGGCGACCGCCCGGTCGGCCATCGTCGCCCGCTTGCCGCCGACCGCCGCCGCGAGCGCCTTGAGGTCCAGCTCGCCGGTGACCGGGACGACCGCCACGGTCAGGGCGCCGTCGACCTCGGTCACCAGCGACTTGAACACCCGCTCGGGTGCCACACCGAGCGCCTCGGCGACCAGCGCGCCGTAGTTCGGCGCGTCCGGGGAGACCCGGTACGGATGGGTGCGATACGCGATCCCACGCTTGACCAGTAGTGCCGTCGCCGGAGTGCCCTGTCCCGCCACAACGACGACGCTAGTGGACCGGGTGGCCGACCAACACGGTCGGGGCACCGGCGATCCGGGTGAGCACCAGGCTCGCCGCCTGGTCGCCAGCCAGCCGCAGATCCCGCCGCAACTGCTCCGGGGTGAGCGCGGAGCCCCGCTTGAGGATCTCCACCCGGCCCACCCGCCGTTCCCGCAGCAGTGCCCGCAGGCGCTTGAGCGAGAACGGCAGCACGTCGGTGATCTCCAGGCACCGGGCGTACGGGGTGGGCGTCGGCCGGTCGGCGTAGAGGTAGGCGATGCTCGGGTCACCCAGCGTGGCGTCCAGCTGGTCGGCCAGTTCGGCGACGAGGTGCGCGCGGACCACGGCCGGATCCGGGTCGTACAGGTAGCGGCGCGGTGGCCCGACCGGCGCCTCGGTGGCGCCCGAGCCGGTGAGCTGGAAACGGTGCGTCTCGGCGCCCACCTGCCGGTAGAGCGTGGCGCGGCGGGGCACCTGGGCCAGGTCGCCACACCAGAGCGCGGCCTCGACCAGGTCGCCGTCCACGCCTACCCACTCCGCCTCCGCGTCGGCCGGGATGAGCGCGTGGTCCAGGCCCGGCGCCACCTTCACCACCGTGCGCGGCACCCGTTCCGCGAGCCCGGTGACGAAGTCCCACGGCGGCGAGTAGGCGCGCGGGTCGAAGATCCGCCGACCGGTGCCGCTCGTACGTCGGGCCGGGTCACAGAAGACGCCGTCGACCCGGGAGACGTCGAACGCGGTGGCGTCGCCGCACTCGACCGTGAACAGCTCGGCCAGCCCCGCGGCGGCGGCGTTGGCGGCGGCCATCGCGGCGGTCACCGGGTCGGCCTCCACCCCGTACACCCGGATGCCGGCGCGGGCGGCGGCGAGCGCGTCGGCGCCGAGGCGTACAGGCGCGGCATGGGCTGCCGGGCTTCGGTCGCGAGTTCGCGCACCATCCGGTACAGCT
>NZ_JBEXIA010000042.1:0-51356 GCF_040608335.1 Micromonospora sp. NPDC005194
ACCGGATTCCGGTCGAGCGCCCGCTGGCATGTCGTGCAGGCGGGTGGGCGTCAGGCGGCCGAGGCGGTCGCCGTCGACAGCGACCCGGTCGCACGGGTCTGCCGCGGAGCCGAAGCCCGCTCCGGGGACCGGCCGGTCGACGTGGCGGCGTCGGGTCGCTGCGGGGCGGCTGTGGGCGGTGTGTCGTCCGCCCGACGGGCCAGCCGGAGCGACTGTTCAGCGCTGCTGCGCGCCGCACACGGCCAGGGTTGGCCGGCGCAGAGCAGGTTGCGGCACGCGCCCTCTCCGTCCGACTCGTGTGCGGCCAGCACGTCGAGCGCGAGCTGCCAGAGCAGCGGATCGGTCACGTCGCGCGGACGCTCGGCACGCCGGCTCGCACGGTTGCTCATGTCGTCGGACATGGTGGTCCCCCCTGTCAGGCTGATTCCGCGAAACGTCTCCACTCGCACCGCCGGCAAAACCCCCACCTGCTGTGATCTGCGTGGCAGCGCCGATGCGACCGGCGGGCGAGGCCGCCCCGCCGCGCGACCCCGGCCGCATCGGATATGTCGGCCGTCATCTGAGCAACACCGCGACCTCGCGGTCCTGACGACATCCGGGCGGGCAGTGCGTCGTCCCGTCAGTCCGGCAACAGCGGCATCTCGACGCCCGGGTCCCGGCCCAGCAGCACCGCCCGGGTGAGCGCCGAGGAGCCGAACCGGTCGCGGACCGCGTCCACCGCGGCGTCCAGGTCGGCCCCGGTGTCGGCCTGGAACGGCAGTTCCGGCTGCACCGGGTTGTCGTCGAGGTTGCCCACTGAGACGCCGACCAGGGTGACGCCCCGCCTGCCGATCTCCGGTAGCGCGGCTCGCAGCAACGCCCGCGCGGCGGCGAGCAGCGGCACGGTGTCCGCGGTCGCCTTGCGGACGGTGTGCGAGCGGGTGGCCCGGGTGTAGTCGCCGAAGCGCAGCCGCAGCACCACCGTGCGCCCGGACCGCCCGGCCGCCCGCATCCGCCGGGTGACCCGGTCGACCAGGCCCGCCAGGATGGCGTCCAGCTCCGCCGGGGCATGCGGGGTACGTCCCAACGCGTGCTGCGCGCCCATCGAGCCCCGGCGGCGGCCGACCTGCACCGACCGGGGGTCGCGGTTGTGGGCCAGGGCGTGCAGGTGCCGGCCGGCGCCCGCTCCGAGCAGGGACACCAGCGCGGCCTCGCCGAGCCGGGCCACCTCCCCGACGGTACGGATCCGGCGCTCCCGCAGCTTGGCCGCGGTGACCGGGCCGACGCCCCACAGCCGCTCCACCGGCAGCGGGTGCAGGAACTCCACCTCGGCGTCGGGGGCGACGACCAGCAGCCCGTCCGGCTTCGCCACCCCGCTGGCCACCTTGGCCAGGAACTTCGTCCGGGCCACGCCCACCGTGATCGGCAGGCGGACCCGGTCGCGGACCTCCCGGCGCAGCCGCTCGGCGATGTCGGCCGGTGCGCCGACCAGCCGCCGCAGGCCGCCCACGTCGAGGAACGCCTCGTCGATGGAGAGCCCCTCGACCAGCGGCGTGGTCTGCCGGAAGATCTCGAACACGGCCCGGCTGGCCTGCGTGTACGCCGCCATCCGGGGCGGCACCACGATGGCGTCCGGGCACAGCCTGCGCGCCTGTTGGCCACCCATCGCGCTGCGGACGCCCCGCGCCTTCGCCTCGTAGCTGGCGGCGAGCACCACACCACCGCCGACGATCACCGGCCGCCCCCGCAGGCGCGGGTCGTCGCGCTGCTCGACGGACGCGTAGAAGGCGTCCAGGTCGGCGTGCAGGATGTGGGCGCCGGTCGACACGTACACATGTTCGCACGACGCCCGACCATCGCGGCAGTGAGCTGGGCGAACGCCCGATCAGTCGAGGCAGAACTCGTTGCCCTCGGGGTCGGCGAGCACGAGGTGACCGGCGCCGAGCGGGGGAGCGGGCTCGTGCCGTGCGAGGCGGGTGGCGCCGCGGGCGACGAGCCGTTCGGCCTCCGCCTCCAGGACCGCCATCCGGTCGTCACCCGTGAGCCCGGGGGCGGCCCGCACGTCGATGTGCACGCGATTCTTGGCCTGCTTGCCCTCCGGCACGCGCTGGAAGAACAGGCGCGGCCCCGCACCCTTGGGGTCGACCACCGCGGACGCGTCGTTGCGGCGCTCCGGCGGCACACCCATCGCGTCCAGTGCGGCGTCCCACGAGTCGAAGTCCCCGGGCGGCCCCTGCAACTCGTAGTCGAGGGCCTCGGCCCAGAACGCCGCCAGGCTGGCCGGGTCGGCGGCGTCGAACGTTATCTGCACCTCGCGGGCCATGACAGCTCCCTCTTTCCTGGTCTGGCTGGTCATGCCGCCACCCTCTCGTGCCTGGCGGACAGGATCGTTCCGCTATTCGTGCAACGATCGGCGGGTGACGGTGGAGGCGACGACGGAGCGGGTGCTGCGGATGCTGGCCCTGTTGCAGCGGCGGTCGTCGTGGACGGCCGCCGAACTCGCCGCCGAGCTGGGTGTCACCGACCGCTGTGTCCGCCGTGACGTGCAACGGCTGCGCGCACTCGGATATCCCGTCCAGGCGTCGGTTGGCGTTGGCGGCGGCTACCGACTCGGCGCGGGCACCCGGCTGCCGCCGCTGCTTCTCGACGACGAGGAGGCGATCGCCACGGCGGTTTCCCTGCGACTGGCGTCGGGAGGCACGGTCGCCGGGGCAGCCGAGGCGGCCCTGCGGGCACTCACGAAACTCGACCAGGTGATGCCGGCGCGGCTGCGCGCCGAGGTGCGAGCGGTGCACGGCTGGACGGAGACGCTCATCGGCCCGGTGGTCGAGATCGACGCGGAGCTGCTGGTGACACTCGCCCGTGCCTGTCGTGACGCGGTGCGGGTGCGGTTCCACTACGCCGGCCGCGACAGCGGTGAGCGGGAGCGGACGGTCGAGCCGGTCCGGATGGTCACCACCGGCCGTCGCTGGTATCTGATGGCCTGGGACGTCGATCGCGACGACTGGCGTACGTTCCGCCTGGACCGGATGCGGGCCACGGTGGCGACGACCTGGCGCTTCCCGGCGCGTGACCATCCGGATCCGATCGCCTTCGTGCAGCGGTCGGTGACCGACGCGCCCTACCGGTATCTCGCCCGGGTGCGGGTGCACGCCCCGCCCGAGCGCGTGCGCGAGGCGGTCCCACCACAGGTGGGACGCGTCGAGGCCGGTCGCGACGGCTGGTGCGTGCTCGTCGTCGGCGGCGACAGCCTGGACGGGCTCGCCGCGCACATCGCCCGCCTGCGCTACGAGGTGGAGGTGGTGGAGCCCGCGGAGCTGCGCGAGGCCGCCGCCCTGCTCGCCCGCCGGCTCGTGGCGATGGCCGGGTCGGCGTCGGAGCGCACGGTGTAACGCCGCAGCGACACCGGGCTGCCGTCCGGGGCGGTCCACGATGCCGTGCTGCTGCCCGTGTACCGCCATCCGGTGCGCTCGTACAGGGCGACGGCCGCGGCGCCGTCGGCGACCACCTCGAGCACCAGACGCACCCCGCGCGCGTCCGCCCAGTGCCGTGCCCGGGCCAGCAGAGTGCTGCCCAGCGCCAGCCCGCGGGCGGCCGGCGCCACGAAGAGCCGAGCCACCTCGGCCGTCGGATCGGCGCGCGGCTCGTCCGCCGGGTCGGGCAGGCGGTGCACCGCGACGTGTCCGACGATCGTTCCAGCGGGGTCGACGGCGACCCAGGCGCGCGCCGGGTGCGGCTCGCGCAGCCAGCGGTGCGGGTCGGCCGGCCAGTTCAGCGGATAGCGGTCCACCCGGTGGACGTCGGCGAGCGCCGCGATGCAGCCGTCGAGGTCGGCGGCACGCCGGCGGCGGACGCGCGGTGGGTTCACAGGTCGTCGAAGGGGCGCGCGTAGCGGAACTCGCCCCGGATCGACTCGCGCCATGCGTTCAGCGGCCGGGCCATGAAGTACCGCGGACCCCACGGCTGCGGCGGGGTGACGCCCAACTCGACGGCGGGCCGAAACCCGAAGCGCGGGTAGTACCCGGGATGCCCGAGCAACACCACGAGGGGTTCGTCGCGGGCGTCGGCCGCGCCGAGCACCGCGTGCATCATCGCCGTGCCGACACCGCGACGCTGCCACGCGGGAAGCACGCCGAGCGGCCCCAGGCCCAACGCCACCGGCTCACCGCCCACCCGGCCGCGGGTGGCCACCACGTGCCCCACCACCTGGCCGTCCGAATCGGTCGCCACCAGGGAGTACGCGGGCAGCCAGCCCTCGTCGGCCCGCAGCGCGTCGACAAGCGTCGCCTCGACCGGCGTCGCCTCGACTTGCGGTGTGTCCACTTGCGGTGCGTCGACTGGCGTCGCCTCGACTTGCGGTGTGTCGACCGGCGTCGCCTCGACCGGCGCGGCGTCGTCCGTGGTCTTGGCGAAGGCGGCGGCGTGCACCGCGCGGATGGCGTCGACGTCGGCGGGGGTCTCGCGTCTGATCAGCACCGCGCCACGATACGGGTGTCGCCGGCAGCAGCTCCACGCGTTTACCGGTCGGCGATCGCCGATGACGAATGCCCCGGCCCGTCGATCCGGATGCTGCCCAACGCGACCTTCGTGCCGGGCGAAGCGACATCGACCCCGTTCCGCCGCGCTCCGGAGGCGTCGCGCGTGACCTGCGCGGCCCCGCTCCGCCGCGCTCCGGAGGCGCCGCGCGTGACCTACGCGGCCCCGCTCCGCCGCGCTCCGGAGGCGCCGCGCGCGATCTGCGCGACCCCGCTCCGCCGCGCTCCGGAGGCGCCGCGCGCGACCCGCGCGGTCCAGCAGCGCGACCGGTGGGCATGATGCGGCAGAGCCATATACCTGTGAGTCATAAATATGACCCATAGGTATACCGCTCGTCGGAGTCATGGCCGCCCCGAGCGGTGGGCCGCGTCTGATTCCGCCGCCCTCAGCCGCCGCCCTCAGCCGCCGCCCTCAGCCGCCGCCCTCAGCCGCGGCCCTCAGCCGACGGCGGTCGCCGACGGAGGGGCGCTGCCACCCCGGGGCGACTCCGGGGCCATCAGCCGGATGATCTCCTTCTGGTCGGCCGGCGAGGGCAGGCCCCAGTGCGGTCGGTAGCCGTACACCTCGTGCAGTGGGGTGGAGCCGGTGCGGCCGTCCAGGATCTCCACGGCGTCCGTGCCGATCAGGCCGGGGTGTTCGACGCCGCACGCCTCGGCGACCTTGGTCAGGTCCCGGCGCAGCGTCCGCAGGTAGTTGGCCGCCCGGACGGACTTGAGCGTCGGGTCGAGGCCCCGGGCCAGCCAGGCGTTCTGCGTCGCCACCCCGGTGGGGCAGGTGTCGGTGTGGCACTTCTGCGCCTGGATGCAGCCGATCGACAGCATCGCCTCCCGACCGACGTTGACCATGTCGCAGCCGAGCGCGAACGCCACGACGGCGTTGTCCGGCAGGCCGAGCTTGCCGCTGCCGACGAACACCACTTGCTCGTGCAGGTCGTGTTCGGCGAAGACCTTGTAGACCCGGGAGAAGCCCTGCTGGAACGGGAGCGACACCGAGTCGGTGAAGATCAGCGGCGCGGCGCCGGTGCCGCCCTCGCCGCCGTCGACCGTGATGAAGTCGACGCCCCGGCCCGTGTCCCGCATCAGGCTGGCCAGCTCCTGCCAGAAGCTGAGGTCGCCGACCGCCGACTTGATGCCGACCGGCAGGCCCGTCTCGGCGGCCAGCAGCTCCACCCAGTCGAGCAGGCTGTCACAGTCGGAGAACTCGGCGTGCCGCGACGGGCTCACACAGTCCTGCCCGGCCGGGATGCCCCGGGTGGCGGCGATCTCGGCGGACACCTTCGCCCCGGGCAGCAGCCCGCCGAGGCTCGGTTTGGCGCCCTGGCTCAGCTTGATCTCCAAGGCCCGGACGGGGGCGCCGGCGACCAGGTCCTTCAGCCGGTCGAGACTGAACCGGCCGTGCTCGTCGCGGCAGCCGAAGTACGCAGTGCCGAGCTGGAAGACCAGCTCACCACCGTTGCGGTGGTACGGCGACAGGCCACCCTCGCCGGTGTTCTGCAGGCACCCGGCGAGCGCGGCCCCCTTGTTCAGGGCGGTGATGGCGTTGCCGGAGAGCGAGCCGAAGCTCATCCCGGAGATGTTGACCACCGACTCCGGTCGGAACGCGCGTGCCCGATCCCGCGCCGCGCCCAGCACCTTCGCGCACGGCAGCCGTACGTCGTGCCCGGCCGTCGGGGACGACGGCGGCACGGCCCGGCCGAACGTGCGGTGCTTGATGATCGGGTAGCCGGGCGTGTGCTCGATGTCGTTGTCCGTGCCGAAGCCGAAGTAGTTGTTCTCCTGCTTCGCCGACGCGTACACCCAGCGACGCTGGTCGCGGGTGAACGGGCGTTCCTCGTCGTTGCCGGCCACGATGTACTGCCGAAGCTCCGGCCCGATGGCCTCCAGCAGGTACCGGGCGCGGCCGAGCACCGGGAAGTTGCGCAGCAGCGCGTGGTCGCGCTGGATCAGATCCCGCGCGGCGAGTGCCGCGACGGCGGCGGCGACGGCGGGTACGGCTCGACGGGCCCATGTCATGCTCGGCAACCTTTCCGCCCGCGCCGTCGGCCAAACCGACGCGCCGGCGACATTGCGCTGCTCAGGCCCCGGGTGCGTACTGCTGACCAGCGTCCGCCCGCGGCGGAGGCGGCACGGGATCACCCCCGCGCCGCCTCCGGCGGAGGGTCAGTGGTGCGTGAACGACTGGCGGACCGTGCCGCCGACGATCGCGCACCACGTGCTCGTGCTGAGCTTGCCGTTGCGGGGCAGCCCGTGCAGCGCCTGCAGGTCCTGCACGGCCCCGCGGGTGGCGTGGTCGTACGCGCCGGTGACGGTGACCGCGTACCCCTTGGTCGCGAGGATCTCCTGGACGGCCGTGACCGGCGCGCCGGCGGCGTGCTGGTCGAGCTCGGGCGCCAGGGTCTCCCAGGTCGGCGTGGTGAGCGTGGCGTCCACGTCCACGGCGATGCCGTTGCGGGCCTGCCAGTCCTGCACGGCGGCCACGGTCGCGGCGTCGAACGTGCCGCTGACCGTCACGGCGTAGCCCCGGTAGGCCAGCAGGTGCTGCACCACCCGGACCGACGGCGAGTTGACGAACCGCCACAGATCCGGCCAGCGGCGGGCCGGCACGTCACCCAGCTTGGTGCCGAGGGCCGCGTGGACCCGCCGCCGCAGCTGCGGGAACTGCCGGTAGAACGCCGCGCCCGGGCAGTCGGTGGTGCGGAAGTCCCAGTGGCCGAAGATGTCGAAAGCGTGCAGCCCGTACTGCCGGCAGATGGCCACGCAGAGCTTGACCAGCGAGTCGGTCAGCGCCTCCGGCGGGGTCTCGGTGACGTACGTGCCCTCGTTCTCGATGCCGATGGCCCGGCCGTTCTCGCCCGGGCAGTGCGCCGAGATCATCTGGCGGTCGCCCGCTTCGAGGCGTTCCAGGCTGCCCCGGCGGCCCTCCAGCACGTAGCCGCCGCGGCTCACCGTGAAGTGCTGGCCGGTGTCCGACCAGCCGTTGCCGTCGATGTGCAGGTCCTGGCAGTCGTGGGCCAGCTTGACCGCCTGCTCGCGGGAGTAGTCGGTGACGTTCGGGAACGCCATGTGATGCACGATGATCTTGTTGGTGGGGATGGCGCTGACCGACAGCGGGTCCTTCGGCGGGCGGGCGGCCCACTCGTCGCAGCTGATGATCCAGTCCAGGTCGGTGCCGGGAGCGGCCTGCGCCGCGCCCGAGAAGGTGAGTTCGCTTCCGACGACGGCGACCGTGGCCGCGCCGAGACCGGCCCGCAGCAGCGTTCGGCGGTCCACTTCGGAATGGTCGACGTGCATGACATCTCCTCCTGCGGCCGACGGCGGGGGGATGAAAAGTAGCTCCAGTGGCCGCACGTACTCCGGAGAATATTGCCAAGACTCGTCCGCGCGCTAGACCCTCCGAGCGGGAGCGGCGTTTCCCCGTCCGCTGGTGGGGGTAGGTCGGTGGCCTACCATCCCGGCTGCTCCGCATGGAGGAACGACCCTATGAGTGACAACGTCAGCGACGCGGTGGGCGACGCCCTTCGCTCGGTGATGCTCTTCCTGCCCAAGGCCGTCGCCTTCCTGGCGATCCTGGTGGCCGGTTGGCTGATCGCCAAGGCCGTACTGAAGATCGTGGAGAAGGTCCTCGAACGCGTGGGCTTCGACCGCGCCGTCGAGCGCGGCGGCATCCGCCGGGCCCTGAACCGCTCCCGGTACGACGCCAGCGACATCGTCGCGAAGCTCGTCTACTACGCGGTGCTGCTGCTCACCCTGCAACTCGCCTTCGGCATCTGGGGGCCCAACCCGATCTCCGACCTGATCACGGCCGTGGTCGCGTGGTTGCCCCGCGCCTTCGTCGCGATCGTCATCGTCGTGGTCGCCGCCGCCATCGCCAACGCCGTGAAGGACATCATCAGCGGCGCGCTCGGCGGGCTGTCGTACGGTCGGGTGCTGGCCGGTATCGCCTCGGTGTTCATCCTCGGCCTGGGCGTCATCGCGGCGCTGAACCAGATCGGCGTGGCCACCGCGGTCACCACCCCGGTGCTGATCGCGGTGCTGGCCACTGTGGGCGGCATCCTCGTCGTCGGGGTCGGTGGCGGCCTCATCCGTCCGATGCAGAGTCGCTGGGAGGCGTGGCTGACCCGCGCCGAGCAGGAGTCGCAGCTGATCGCCACGCACGCCCGCGCCTACCGGGCCGGTCGCCGCGACGCCGAAGCCGAACTGGCCCGCTCGACGGCCGCCCGCGCCGACGCGGACGCCACCCCGGTGACGACCCGGCCGTCCGACCCGGAGGCCACGCAGGTGGTGACCCGTCCCGCCGAGGCGGACGCGACGCAGGTGACGACCCGGCCGTCCGACCCGGAGGCCACCCAGGTGGTGACCCGTCCCGCCGACAGCGTCGACGACACCACGCAGGTGGTGGCCCGTTCGACCGACCCGGACACCACGCAGGTGGTGGATCCCCACCGTGACGCCGACACGACCCAGGTGATCAGCGGCGGGGTTCCGGGCCAGCGCAGCAGCAGCGACGACAGCGAGACCACGACGGTCATCCCGCCGGTGGATCCCCACCGGCGTTGAACCTCGGCGCGACGGCGGGGCGGGATCCACGCGGATCCCGCCCCGCTCCCGTCGGGCCGGCACGCCGAAAGCGCTGGCCGGCACCCTGACGCCGGTCTACCATCGCCGACATGACCTGGCGACATTGATCCAACGCCGTAGGCCGCACCCGTGGACCGCCACGGGCACCGCACGTCCGGTGTCCGTCTCCACTCCCACGGGAAGGCCCCATGACCCACCTCGCCTCGCGCGTGCCCGACCCGGCGGTCCGCCGGCTGTCGGTGACCCTCTACGGGTACGCGTTCCTCAGTGACCTCGTCCTGCTCTACCCGCTGTACGTGGTGCTCTTCGCCGACACCGGCCTGTCGGTGGGGCAGATCTCATCGCTGTTCGTCATCTGGTCGGCCGCCGGCATCCTGTTCGAGGTGCCGTCCGGCGCGTGGGCCGACGCGGTGTCGCGCCGGCTGCTGCTGCGCCTCGCCCCGCTGGTGACCGCCGCCGGCTACGCGCTGTGGGTGCTGATCCCGTCGTACCCGGCCTTCGCGGTCGGGTTCCTGTTGTGGGGCGCCGGCGGGGCGCTGGTGTCCGGCGCTCTGGAGGCGCTGGTCTGGACCGAACTGGACCGGCTCGGCGCCGCCGGCCGGTACGCCCGGGTGCTCGGTCGGGCACGGACGGCGGGTGTGCTGGGCGTGGTGGTCACCGGGGTGCTCGCCGGCCCGGTGCTCGCCATCGGCGGGTACCCGGCGGTCGGCGCGGCCAGCGTGCTCGCCTGCCTGCTCGCCGCCGCCGTCGCGGCCCGGTTCCCCGAGCACCGCCCGCCGCCCGGCGCGTCACCGTCACCGCCCGCGCACGACCCGCCGCCACCGGCGTACGACCCGGCGGTTGCCGTGCCGCCCGTCGCCGCGTTGCGCGGCGATCACCCGCCCGAGTCGGCGACACCGGACGACGACGGCGACCTGACCTGGTGGGACACGCTGCGGGCCGGTGTGACGCAGGTCCGCTCCCGGCCCCCTGTGCGGGCGGCCGTCCTGCTGGTCGCTGTGGTGGCCGCCGACTGGGGCGCGCTGGACGAGTACACGCCGCTGCTGGCCGTGGACACCGGCGTCGGCGCGCAGGCCGTGCCGCTGCTGCTCCTGCTGCTGTGGGCCGGCGTCACCGTTGGTGGGCTGCTCGCCCCGGCGGGGGAGCGGCTGGGCCACCGGGGGTACGCCGTGCTGCTCGGCCTGGTCGCCGTCGCGCTGGCCGGGGGCGCTCTGGTCCGGCACCCGGCGGGTTTCGTGCTGCTCGCGGTGGCGTTCGGCGCCGCGCAACTGGCCACCGTGCTGGCCGACGCGCGGTTGCAGGCCCGGATCACCGGCACCAGTCGGGCCACCGTCACCTCGCTGGCCGGGATGGCCACCGACCTGCTGATCATCGGGACGTACGCCGGTTACGGTCTCGTCGCCACGGCGGCCGGCAACGCGGTGGCGTTCGCGGCGGCGGCCGGGGCGTACCTCGTGGTGGCGCTGGCGCTGCTGGCCCGCCGGCAACACTCCGGACCGACACCGTGACGGCTGGGTCCCCGCGATGACCTCCCGGCTCAGGAGTCAGGGCTGGTCGCCGTCGAGGTAGACCCAGTGGCCGGCCTCGCGGACGAACCGGCTGTGCTCGGTCAGCGTGCCCGGCCGACCCGCCTCGCGGTAGTGGGCGTGGAACGTCACCGTGCCGGTGGCGTCGAGCAGACCGCCGCGCCCGGTCTCGACGATCTCCAGCCGGGTCCACCGCTGCCCCGGGGTCAGCTCCAGTCGAGCGGGTCGGGTCGACGAGTGCCAACTGCGCAGCAGGTAGTCGGCGTCGCCGAGGGCGAAGGCGCTGAACCGGGAGCGCATCAGCGCCTCGGCCGTCGGCGCCTGCGCGGTACCGCCGTGGACCGGGGAGCAGCAGTCGGCGTACGCCTGGCCGGAGCCGCACGGGCAGACCCGTCCGGTCGTCGCGTTCGCCCGCCGGCCACCCGTACCCCTGCCCATCCCGCCATCCTGCCGCACCGCCGGGCGCCCCGAGCGGCCGGCCGTCAGCCGTCCAGCGCCACCGGCAGGGGGACCGGCCGTTTCGCGACCCGGTCGTCCCCGGACGACCGGCCGCGCAGGTGCCGAGCCACCCAGGGCAGCAGGTGCCGGCGGGCCCAGGCCAGCTCGGCGCCGAGCACCTCGGCGCGGCGTCGCAGCGGCGCCGGCGGCAGCGGCGCCGTCCAGGAGTCGTCGAACCCGGGCAGACCGGCGGTGTACGCCAGCGCGGCGGCGATCCGCGCGTGCCCGGCGCTGTTGGCGTGCAGCCGGTCGTCGCTCCACAGCCGTGGATCGGAGGAGACCGGATGCGCTCCCAGGTCGAGCAGCGTGGCCCCGGTCTGCGCGGTGGCCGCGCGCAGGGCCTCGTTGAGTGCCAGCATCCGGCCCCGCAGCGGCCGGGCCAGCGGCATCACCGGCGCCGGGTCCGGCATGGTGAAGGTCAGGACGGTGGCGCCCTGCCCGACGAGCGCCCGCTGCATCGCCGCGACGTCCTCGGCGACCTGGTCCGCGTCGAAGGAGGGGCGCAGCACGTCGTTCATGCCGGCGACCACGGTGGCCAGGTCGGGGGCGAGATCGAGGGCCGGCTGGAGCTGCTCGGCGCGGATTCGCGCGGTGGTCCGGCCACGGATGGCCAGGTTCGCGTACTCCAGGCCGCCCTGGGCGCGCGCCACCGCCAGGGCGAACCGGTCGGCCCAGCCCCGGTAGCCGCCGGCGCCGTCCGGATCGTCGAGCCCTTCGGTGGTGCTGTCGCCGATCGCCACGTACCGCTGCCACATCACCCGGGCGAGGTTAGTCCCCGCCCGGACGGTGGCGGGCCGGTGGTCGACGGGCAGTGATGGTTGACGATTCTCCCTAGACTCGCGCCATGACGCGTTCCCCCGCGATATCGCTCGCCCCGAACGTCTGGCGCATCCCCACCGTGGGGCGTTCGGCCGTCAACTCGTACGCCTTCGTCGACGACGACGGCAGTGTCACGCTCGTCGACTGCGGGCTGGCCAAAGCGCCGGCCCGGATCGTGCGCGGGTTGGCCGCGATGGGCAAGGTGCCGGCCGACGTCACCCGGATCGTGCTGACGCACGCGCACCCGGACCACGCGGGTGGCGCGGCCGAACTGGCCCGCCGCACCGGCGCCCCGGTGGCCGCGCACGCCGACGACATCCCGTACGCCGAGGCCGGCCACAACCCGCCCGCAGACCCGGCGGTGACCGGCGGCCGGTTCTTCACCCGGGTGGCCGGCGGCCGGTTTCCCGCCGTGCGGGTGGCGCAGCCGCTCGCCGACGGCGACGTGCTCGACGTCGGCGGCGGCCTGCGGGTGGTGCACACCCCCGGGCACTCGCCCGGTCACGTGTCGCTGCTGCACGAACCGACCCGACTGCTGATCACCGGGGACGCGCTGTTCAACGTGCTCGGCGTCCGCTGGTCACCGAAGTTGCTGTGCAGCGATTTCCGGATGACCCGGCAGACCTCCCACGTGCTCGGGGAGCTGGAGTACGACATCGCCGCGTTCACCCACGGCCCGGAGCTGACCGACCGCCCGCGGGAGCGGATCCGCGCCTTCCTGAGCCGCCCGCGCTGACCCGCCCGCGCTGACCGCTCGCGGCCGCGATGCCCACCATCGCGCCGCGGCTCAGAGCCAGCCGGAGCGGCGGAACAGGCGGTACAGGGCGAGGGCCGCCGCCGCCATCAGGGCCAGGGCCCCGGCGTAGCCGTAGCGCCACGCCAGCTCGGGCATGTGGTCGAAGTTCATGCCGTAGACGCCGGCGATGCCGGTCTGGGTGGCCGCGATGGCCGCCCACGCGGCGATCTTGCGCATGTCGTTGTTCTGCTCGACGGCGAGCTGCGCCAACCGGGACTGCACGATCGAGGTGAGCAGGTCGTCGTACGCCGCCACCCGGTCCACCGCCCGGGCCAACCGGCCGTCCACGTCCACGAACCAGCGGTGCAGGGCACGCGGCGGCCCGTCGGCGCCCGGGTCGAGCAGCATCCGCATGGGCGTCTGCAGGGGCAGCACCGCCCGCTTGAACTCCACCACCTCCCGCTTGAGCTGGTAGATGTGCTGGATGTCGGCCGAACGGTCGCGGGCGAACACCGCCTCCTCGACCCGCTCCAGGTCCCGCTCCACGTGCCCGGCCACCTCCAGGTACGTGTCGACCATCCGGGCGCAGACCGCGTACGCCACCGCCCAGGGTCCGGCGGCCAGCAGCGCGGGGCGGCGCTCGATGTCGGCGCGGACGTCGCGCAGCGCACCGGCGGCGCCGTGCCGCACGGTGACGGCGAACCGGTCGCCGAGCAGCACCATCACGTCGCCGGTGTCGATCACCTCGGAGGTGTCGGTCAGCTCGGCGTGCTCCACGTACCCGGCGGTGCGCAGCACCAGCAGGGTGACCGGCCCGTGCCGCTGCACGGTGGGCCGGTGCCCGTCGGCGAGCGCCTGCTCGACGGTCAGCTCGTCGAGGCCGAAGGTGCGCCCCACGGCGGCGAGCACGGCCGGCCCCGGCTCGTGCAACCCCAGCCAGACGAAGGCGCCGCGGCCCCGGCGGGCACGGGCGTACGCGTCGGCGTAGTGCGGCCGGCCCGGCTCCCGTCGGCCGTTGACGTAGACGGCACAGTCGACCACGGCGTCCGGATTGGATCGGCGGGGCGTGGGAGAGTCGCCGTCGGGGCGGCCGAGCAGTCGACGGGCCAGGGCACGCACGCCTCGACCGGCCCGGTCCCGTACCGCTCGCTGATCCACGACGCGCCCCCTCCCGCGCACCGACGCGGCCACGGTGCTCGCAGGGCATGGTGCCACCGGATTCTGCCCAGCGGCGTCCGGCTCCCGACAGCGGGGGCCGTCGGCTCAGGCGGTGCGGGTGGCGAAGACGACGATGTTGTCCACGTAGTTGCCGGTCGTGTCGTCGAACCGGCCGCCGCAGGTGATCAGGCGCAGTCCGGCGGTGTCCGCCGGGCCGTAGACCAGGCCGCTGGGGAAGCGGTCCTTGGGGTACGCGTGGACGCCGTCCACTGTGAACGTGGTGACCCGCGCGTCGGCGCGGGTGACCTGGATCTCCTGGCCGGCGCGCAGTCGACCCAGGTCGAAGAAGACCGCCGGGCCGGCCGGGGAGTCGACGTGTCCCACCAGGACGGCGTTGCCGGTCTCTCCGGGGCTGACGCCGTGTTTGTACCAGCCGGCGAGGGTCGGCTTGTCCAGCGGGGGGACTTCCAGCACCCCGGCGGCGTCCACGCCGACGGCGACGATCTCCGCGCGTACACCGATGGCCGGAATCTGGACCCGGACGGGCGCGGCGCGGGGCAGCGGGGCCAGGTCCGGCGCGGGCCGGGTGTGTGTCGGCGCGTCGACCGGCGGGCGTGGGGGACGCGCCGGCTCGGCGGTGAGGCCGACGGTGATCAGCCCCAGCCCGGACACGCCGAGCAGGGCGACCACCGCCGGCAGGGTCCGTCGCCTCCACACGTGCTGACCTCCGTAGGGATCGTCGGGTGCCCGTGCCGGTGTCACCGGCACGGGCACCCGTCCTCAGGGATGGAGCGCGTCGCCGGTCAGGTGACGGTGGACACCGGACGACGCCGGCGGAACAGGAGCACCGCGCCCGCGGCGGCGGTGCCGAGCAGGGTGCCTCCGGCGGCGAGGGCGCCCGCGTCGCGACCGTCGCGGTTGTCGCCGCCCGAGCCGGCCGGGGCGCCACCGATCGGGGTGACGGTGAACGTGGCGCTGCCCGCCGAGCTGCCGTCGCCGCAGGTCGCGGCCACCGTGTACGCGCCGAGGGTGAACCCGGCGGTGAACAGTTCGGCGCTGAGGCCGCCGCCGGCGGCGGCCGTGGTGGATCGGACGTTCTCGTCGCGGTTGGGTCCGGTGACCCGGAAGATGACGTCACCCGACTTCGGGTTGCAGGTCGTCGCGGTGAGCACGACGGTTCCTCCGACCGGCGTGGTGGCCGGTGACACGACGGTGTCGGCCAGTGCGGCGCCCGGCAGCAGGAGCGTGCCGAGGCCCACGCCGAGCGCCGCAGAGCAGAGTGCTGTTGAGACCTTCATACGCGTCTTCCCTCACTTTTCGTCCGCTGACTGCGTGGGACGTCGTTCGGGTGGCCAACTCCGTGACTAGCACCGGTGTGCCCAACACTAGGTCGGTTGGGACCCCGATCAGGTGAAAATGAGAAACCTTCGTTGCCGTCACGTGTCCACCCGAAGGCGGGGGAGAGCAGCGCTTGGACCCGGACGGCCCGAGGGGTGCCGGTGCTCCGATCGATGTCCGCTCGGGTCGGGCTGTCGCGGCTGGGCCGATGGCGAGGTATGGCCCAACCACGGCGGGAATGCCCGCCGGCCCGCTCAGCCGGCCCGCTCGGCCGGTGCCGGTTCGGGCATCGGCTCGCCGGTCTCCAGGAGGGTCTTGAGGCTGGCCAGCAGCTCCGGCCAGCCGCCGCTGCCGTCGAGTTGACCGCTGATCGCCCGGTGCATCTCGCTGTCCGGGGAGAAATCGTGGTGGATGACGGTCAACCGGACGGCCGAGGGCCCGTGCGGCTCGATCTCGAAGGTCACCGTCGACCGGCGCTCGCCGAGCCGAGCGGCCAGCTCCTCGGTGGACCAGCCGAAGTGCTCGGCGTGCTCGGGTTGGAAGCCGTGCCAGCTGTAGGAGAGGCGACGGTATGGCTCGGCGACCAGCACCCGCTGGCCGAGATCGCGAGGCTCGCCCTCCGGCGCGTCCTGCCACAGCACCGGTGATCCGACCTGCCAGTCGGACACCAGCGCGACCCCACCCCAGTAGCGGCGGGTGAACGCGGGCTCCGTCAGCGCGGCCCACAGTCGCTGCGGGGTGGTGGTGACGTATGTCGTGTAGACGAACGTGGGGCTTGCCATGGGCTGTTCCTCCAATGCGGTGCTCAGGTCGGCGAGCGCGGCCGCCCGCTGCCGGTCGTAGCGGCTCAGCCACCGGTCGGCGATGGCGTTGATCGGGGCGGCGTTGAGGAAGTGCACCTTCTCCCGGCCGCGCCGGACGGTCGTCACCAGGCCGGCTGCCTCCAGCACCGACAGGTGCTTGCTGACCGCCTGCCGGGTCGTCGGCAACCCGTCGCAGAGTTCTCGCAGGGTCTGGCCGTTGCGTGCGTTGAGCCGGTCGAGCAGCCGCCGTCGGCTGGGATCGGCCAGTGCCCGGAACGCCTCGTCCATCCGCCGCCCCCCTGAAAAGCAACCATTCGGTTGCCGATAGCTTAGGCAACCGAATGGTTGCGTGTCAACCTCGCGCGGGGTCGAGTGGCCGGAGCGGCGTGTGCGGCCGCCGGGGCGGTGTGGCAGCGTGGTGCGGTGACCGATTCCGCCCCGCTCGACGTCGATCTCGCGCTGCTCGGCGGCGGGGGCGCCGCCTCGCTGCTGCTCGCCGCGCTGGACCGGCACGGTGTCCGCGACCTGCGGATCGCCGTCGTCGACCCGGTGCGACGGCGCGGCCAGGACCGCACCTGGGCGTTCTGGGGCGACCCGAGCGCCGACCTCGACCCGCTGCTGAGCGCGAGCTGGCGGCAGGTCGAGGTGGCGACGCCCGCGCGGCGCCGCGTCCTCGACCTGACCCCGCTGCGGTACGCCATGCTGCGCTCCGGCCCGGTCTACGACCGGGCTGCCGAGGCCGAGCGTCGGCTGGACGCCGTCCGGATCGTCGCCCCGGCCGAGACGGTGACCGACGACGGCACCCGGGTGGTCGTCCGCACCGGCGACGGGCGTGTCGTACGGGCCGGCTGGGTGCTCGACTCCCGCCCCCGCCCACCCGCGCGAGCGGGGCGGACGACCTGGTTGCAACACTTCCGCGGCTGGTGGCTGGAGTCCGACCGCCCGGCGTTCGACCCGCGGCGGGCGGTGCTCATGGACTTCCGCACCCCGCAGCCCGCCCGGGGCGTCTCCTTCGGCTACGTGCTGCCGGTCAGCGACCGGTACGCCCTGGTCGAGTACACCGAGTTCTCACCCGGCCTGCTCACCGACGCCGGGTACGACAGGGCGCTGGCCGGCTACCGCGACCTGCTCGGGCTCGACCCGGCGGGGCTGCGGGTCCGCGAGGTGGAGAACGGGGTGATCCCGATGACCGACGCGCCGTTCTCGGCCCGGCCCTCGCCGCGCGTCGTCCGCCTCGGCACGGCCGGGGGCGCGACCCGCCCCTCCACCGGCTTCACCTTCTCCGCCATGTACCGCCAGGCCGACCAGGTGGCCCGCGCGCTCGCCGCCAACCAGCCGCCAGTGCCGAAGGCCGCGTACCCGGCCCGGCACCGCTGGATGGACGCGGTGGCGCTGCGCGCGCTGGACCGGGGCGGCGTCGGCGGTCCCGAGTTCTTCGATCGGCTCTTCGACCGCAACCCGCCCGAGCGGGTCCTGCGCTTCCTCGACGGCGTCACCACCCCCGCCGAGGAGATCGCGATCATGAACTCCACTCGACTGCTGCCGATGATCGCCGCCACGGCCGGCGACGCGGCGCACCGCGTGCGCGACCGGCTGCGGCCCGCCCGGCCCGCGCCGGCCATCCCGGCGGCCGTGGTGGGCCGGCCGCTCCGGCCCGTCGCCGACTCGGAAACCTGACCCGGGCCGGTCAGCGCCGGGCGGTCACCCGGTCGCGGATCAGCACGCGCAGGTCCTCCATCGGGTCACCGTCACCGGCCCCGAGCAGCGTCTTCGTCGCCGCGATAGTCAACCCCAGCTCCGGGTACGCGTACGCGAGGCTGCCGCCGCTGCCGGCCGCGCCGAACGAACCGTCGTCGTCCACCGCGTACCCGAGGCCCCAGGTCGCCTCCTGCCCGAACACCCACTCCGGTCCGGGCGGCCCGTCCAGCGTCGTCGCCTCCCGCAGCCGGGCCGGCGAGATCAGCCGGACACCGTCCACCTCGCCGATCAGCGCCGCGAGCATCCGTGCCGCCGCCCGCGCGGTCACGGTGCCGGTGGCCGGCACATCGGCGGCCAGGACGTCGGCGCGGCTGCCGACCTGCGCACCCGGTCGGACGCCCGCCGGGGCGACCCGGTCGAAGTTCGGCAGGTTGGCACTCGCGTAGTCGAACAGCGCCGCCATGTTGCGGTCCTCGACACGGGCCAGCCGGCCCAGCTCGGCCGCCGGAACACCGAGGTACAGCTCGTCGGCCACACCGAGTGGCCCGGCCACGTCCTCAGCGAGCACCGCCGAGACGCGCCGGCCGGTCACCCGGCGGACCACCTCACCGACCAGCCAGCCGAAGGTCCACGCGTGGTACGCCTTCACCTCGCCGGGTGGGGCGATCGGCTCCGCGTCGGCCACGACGGCGCACATCCGGTCCCAGTCGGTGAAGTCCTCCGGCGTCACGTCGGCGGGCAGGACGGGCACGCCGGCGGTGTGGGTGAGCGCGTGCCGGAGGGTGATCCGCTCCTTGCCGTGCCGGGCGAACTCCGGCCACACGTCGGCGATCCGCAGGTCGTAGTCCAGCTCGCCGCGCTCGGCCAGCACGTGTACCACGGTCGAGGTGACGGCCTTACCGGTGGACGCGCTCCAGACCGGGGTGTCCGCCCCCAGCGCCCGGCCGGTGGCCCGGTCGGCGATCCCGGCCTGCACAGTCAGGATCGGCTCGCCGTCGAGGTACGCGGCGACCTGCACCCCGGATTCCCGGCCGCTGGCGATCAGCTCGTCGATCGTCTGCCGTACGTCGGCCCGCAGGCCGTCCCAGTTCCCGTCCACGGTCGTCGACTCTGACAGAGCAGGCAGCGATCGCGCGCATGATTATCGGCCACCGGCGCGACCTGCGCGGTGCCCTCAGTCGGTGAGCAGCCGCCCCCGCAGCCGAGTGGTCAACGACTCGTCCACGCCGAGACGGTCGGTGGCGTAGCCGACCACCGACCCGTACGCGGTGGTCAGGTCGGCCAGGAAGTGCCGGATGACGGCTTCGGGGGCGCGACCGTACCCGGGCCAGCGCAGCTCACGCTCGGGGTTCAGGGCCCGCCAGTCGGCGATGAGGCGCTCGGTGGCCAGCTCGGTGCGCGTGAAGTCGGCGACGATCTGCTCCTCGTCGACGCCCAGCAGGGCCAGCAGCAGCGCGGCCAGCAGGCCGGTGCGGTCCTTGCCGGACGCGCAGTGGAAGACGAGCGGCGCTTCGGTGGCGGCGATCACCTCCAACGCCTGGCGCAGCTCGGCGACCCCGTCTTCGGCGACCTCGGCGTACCGGTCGGCGAGGTAGCGCCACGGGTCGACCGTCTCCTCGATCGTCGCCTGATCGTAGGGGCGGTGCTCGATGCTGAGGTTGTGCCAGGCCAGCCCGTCGATCTGTGGTGCTCGACGCCGTGCGGCGATCTCCCACGGATACCGCAGGTCGATCACCGTACCGACGCCGAGGGCGTGGAACCGGTCCAGGTCGGCGCCCGCCAGCTTGCCCAGCGAGTCCGAGCGGTAGAGCAGGCGCCAGCGGACCGTACGCCCGTCGTCGGTGCGGTGACCACCGAGGTCGCGGAAGTTGTGCAGACGGTCGAACGCGACGTGCCGGTCCATCCGGCAGACCCTAGTGCCTCCGGCCCCGGCGTGGCGGCCCCCGACGGGCCAGCGCGAGGTCACCGCCCGGTAGGTTGCCTGCCATGGTGGACGCGGCGGCCGGCAGGGGCGTGCAGATCTGGACCGACGGGGCGTGCAGCGGCAACCCCGGACCGGGCGGCTGGGGCGCCCTGCTGCGCTACGGCGACCACGAGCGGGAGCTGTGCGGTGGCGAGGCGACCCCGACGACCAACAACCGGATGGAGCTGATGGCGGCCATCCAGGCCCTGGAGAGCCTGAACCGGCCCGTCACGGTCGAGCTGCACACCGACAGCACCTATGTGCGTAACGGCATCACGAGCTGGCTGGCGTCGTGGAAGCGAAACGGCTGGCGGACGGCCGCGAAGCAGCCGGTCAAGAACGCCGACCTGTGGCAGCGGCTGGAGGCGGCCTGCGAGCGGCACGAGGTCACCTGGCTGTGGGTGAAGGGGCACAACGGTCACCCGGAGAACGAGCGCGCCGACGGTCTGGCCAACAAGGGCATGACCGAGGCGCGGGCGGCGCTGGCGAGCCGCTAGGTCGTCCGCTCGGTTCGGCGGGTCGCGTCGGGGTGCCCCGGCATGCTCGACCCGCCGCCGCTGCTGCCGGAGGAGCCGCCGGTCATGCCCGAGCTGTTGTCCTCGGTGACGATGTCCGGTGGCACGTCGGTGTCGGCCGGCGGCGGGACCTCGGTGTCCGCCTCGACCTGCACCAACGGCACCTGGCCGGCCTCGTCCTCGCTGTGCTGCGGGTCGCCCGGCAGCTCACCGTCGCGCTTTCGGTAGCCCACGCCGTGCCCCCCGTCGATGCCGGTCCGCGTCGGCCGTGGCTACCCGGCGTCGTCACCCACGAAACCTCGCGCGGCGGCAGCAGCCGTCTGGGTGAGCGGGGCCGGCTCCGGCGCGGCGCTCGGCAGGCGCAGGGACCGCCGACGGGTGTGGGGCCGGCCGGAGCCGCCGTGCCCGCGTACCGCGCGGCTCGTCGCACCGCCGTCAGCGGCGGCGGCCCCGGCGGGTCGGGGCGGCGGCCCGCGCGGGGCGGCGTACCGGTGTGAGCGCCAGCGCCCTCCAGTGTGCCGGCCGGGTCAGCGTCGCCGGCAGCCCGGTGCGGACGTCCCCCCGGGCGGCGTCCACCTGAGCCTGGTGCAGGAACAGGGTGGCTCGTAGGTCCGCGCCGCGCAGGTCGGCCCCGCGCAGGTCGGCGCCCGTGACGTCGGCCAGACCCAGGTCGACGCCGCGCAGGTCGGCGCCGACCAGCAGCGCGCCGCGCAGGTTGGCCCGGCGCAGGTCCACCCGGCGCAGGTCCGCCCCGAGGAGCTGCGCGCCCCGCCGGTCGATCCCGCCGGGAAAGCGGGCCGCGTCACTGACCTGCGACAGGAGCGGGTTGACGCGGGCCCGGTGCGCGTCGACATCCACGGCGCGCAGCCGCGCCGGATCGCTCTCGGCGAGCGCGGCGATCTCGGCGCGGGCATGCTCCAGCTCGGCGCGCAGCGCGGCCGGTGGGCGCAGCGACACCGCCTCGCCGAGATACCAGAGCAGTTCGTGCAGCGGACGCAGCACCGTGAACGCCTCGGCCATCGCGGGCAGTGTCTCCGGGGCGTCCCGCCAGTCCCGGCCACCGAAGGTGACCTGGGCGACCTGCTGCCCGGCCCCGAAGCAGTCGAAGACCGTGCACCCGGCGAACCCCCGCTCCCGCAGCTCCGTGTGGATGCCGCAGCGGTGGTCCGGGCGCAGGTTCGGGCAGGCCCGTCCGGCCGGCTTGTCGATGGCAAAGTCGGCCGACGCGGCGAAGGCGGGAACCACACAGCACAACCCGAAACAGCGCGCGCAGTCGGCGCGCAGACGCGACGACTGCGACGGCGGCGCGGGATGGGTCGACACGGGGAAACGGTCCTCCTGGCGATCGACGACGACCCCCATTGTCCCGCGCCTCATCCCGACCCGGTGGGTCGGGGGTCACCGTCCGTGCGCGTCGCCGGCCGTCGCGGAGCGAGGAGCGGGGGTACGCGAACCGTCCGGCGGCGGCACCAGCCGGCGGATCTCTCGCTGCCCGTCGCCGCCGCCGTACTTCTGGTCGAAGTGCCTGCGTACGGTGGCGGCCGGCGTGCGGTCCCCGTCGACCGGCTCGGCCAGGGCGAACACCTTCGGGGCGCCGCCCGGCGCGCGCGGTGGCAGCACGGCCCGCACGGTCAGCGGCCCGGTCACCTTGAACACACCGCAGTCGACGTAGTGCTGCCCCTCCACACTCACGTAGGGCACCTGCACCTCGACCACGTCGGAGTCGTCGTGGCGCAGCGTGACGGCGACCGACCAGTACCGCTCCAGGTTGACCGTCGCCTGCTCGTGCTCCCACAGCTCCTCGAAACGGGCGTGCACGAACCCGCCCCAGGGGCTGTCCATGTCGACCTCGAGCTGGGGCACGTTGAACGACAGCTTCCCGATCGGGAAGAACGAGATTAGCGCCCGGCTGTCCCACTGGTAGAGCTGGATCGACGGGGACGCGTCGTAGAGCCGAACCTGCAACCGGTGCCGCAGTCGGGCGTCGAGCGAGTCCTGGAACAGCGCCAGGTGCCGCAGGTTGGTGCGGATCTGGCGCGGTACGTCCACCCGCTGCCGCTCCAACTCCTCCGAGCGCTGCTGCGCGGCCGTGCAGTCCGGGTCCAGCAGGAGCAACTGCACCTGCGCGCCGTTGGCGAGCGCCGCCCGCACCCCCCGCAGCGCCTCCTCGCGTTGCGTGTCCTCCAGCAGGATCGTCCAGGTGTCGAGGATCCGCACCCGGCGTCCGGAGCGGTGCAGCCGGGTCACGAAGGCGTGCTGGTCGAAGCTCAGGTGCTCCTGCACCCGCGCCCTGCGGGCCTCCTCGAACAGCGGGTCGAAGATGACGTACGAGATGGCCGCGAGGACCACGCTGGAGCCGATGTTGAGCAGCAGGTCGCTGAGGAAGCCGCTGCTGCGCCAGGCGGCCAGCAGCAGCACGAGGGCGATCCCGAGCAGCGCCCCACCGACGCCGAAGGCACGTCGTTGTCGGCCGCCACGGTCGCCCCGACCAGCCCAGTCGGGCATCCGGTCCCCTTCCGTCCTGGCCTCGCCGATCATCGAGATGCGGAGGATACGTGCCGGCTTTGCCGCTCGCTGTCCCGTTCGCGACCGACGGGTTCGCCGACCGGACCGTCTCGACCGCTTCTTACGTGACGGTAACGGGGCAGGGCGACTGCGGAGGGTAGGGGTGGATGGACGACGACGAACGCGAGAAGGCCCTGGTCGCCGCCCTGACTGAGCCGACGACCCTCAGACCCGTCGCCAGTCGTCGGTGGTCAACGCGGCGGCCTGCGGGCCCATCAGCAGCATGCCGCCGTCGACGGGCCAGGACGCCCCGGTGACGTAGCTGGCGGCGGGGGAGGCGAGCAGCGCGACCACGGCCGCCACCTCCCGGGCGTCGCCGGGCCGTCCCACCGGCACGCCGGGCCGCTCCTGGGTGAACGGGTCGACGTCCTCCTGACCGGTCATCGGCGTGGCGATCTCGCCCGGAGCGACGGCGTTGACGGTGATCCCGTCGGCGGCCAACTCCTGGGCCATCACCCGGGTCAGCAGCCCCAGGCCGCCCTTCGCGGCGCAGTACGCGGCCGAGCCCACCCGGGGCGCGTGCTCGTGCACGCTGGTGATGTTGATGATCCGTCCGCCCGCGCCGGCGGCCCGCATCCGCCGCGCGGCCCGTTGCGCGCACAGAAAGGGCGCGTCGAGGTCCACGGCGAGCACCTCGCGCCACTGCTCCCAGCCGGTGTCGACGAACGGGGTCGAGCCGCCGATGCCGGCGTTGTTGACCAGCACCCCGATGCCGCCGAGTCGGTCGGCCAGCTCGTCGATCACCGCGGTCGCGTCCGGCAGCCGGGTGAAGTCCGCCTCGGCGATTTCGCACCGCCGTCCGGTGGAGCGGACCTCGGTCGCCGTCCGCTCGGCGCCGTCGGGGTCGCCGTACCAGGTGATGCCGATGTCGAAGCCGGCCTCGGCCAGGGCGACCGCGCTGGCCTTGCCGATACCGGAGTCCGCGCCGGTCACGACGGCGATGCGGGGGTACGTGTCGTATCGATGGGGCATGGACGGGCAGTACCCCGGTCACGCCCGGCGTACCGTCGCCGGATGCGGATCACCCGATTCACGCACTCCTGCGTCCGCGTCGAGCACGACGGTGGGGTGCTTGTCGTCGACCCGGGGACCTGGAGCGAACCACGGGCGCTGGTCGGCGCGGACGCCGTCCTGGTCACCCACGAACACACCGACCACGTGGACGTGCTGCGCCTGGCCGGGCTGGGCGTCCCGGTGTATGCCCCGGAGGGCGCCCGGCTGCCCGACCTCGCCCCGCTGCCGAGCGGTGGACGCCGCCGCCGCGTACCCGATCCACGACGCGCAGCTCAACGAGCGCGGCCTGGCCAGCGTCGCCGGCTGGTTCGCCGAGACCATCCCCGGCTACCGCCACCTCGCCCCCGGCGACACCGCCTGAGCGACCGCGCCCTCGGACCGCGTCTGTGGGTGGTCGGAGCACACAACGACATCGACGAGCGTGTCGGTCGGGCTCATGTCGGGTGTGGCCTGCGTCACGGTAGCTTCGGCGCACGCCGACGCCCCCGCCGGCGCTGCCAAGGAGAACGTTCATGACCACACCGCGCCGAACCGCCACCGCCCTGACCGCCGTCCTGCTGCTGATCCTGACCATCGCGGCCCCCGCCCAGGCCGCCACCCCCGCCACCAGGCCGCCCGTCTCCGGGTCGTTGGGCACCTACAACATCTCCGGGGTGTACGTCGCCGGTGTGTCCTCCGGTGGCTACATGGCGACCCAGCTGCACGTCGCCTACTCGTCCCGGATCCGGGGCGCTGCCGTCTTCGCGGCGGGCCCGTACTACTGCTCGCAGAACACCGTTGCCCAGGCGCTCTACGGCTGCGGTGACAACCTGTACCCGACGAACGTGTCCGCCCTGCAGACGTACACCCGGACCTGGGCGACGTACGGCTGGGTCGACCCGGTCGGCAACCTCTCCGGCGACCCGGTGTACGTGTTCCACGGCGCCAACGACACCTCCGTCAAGAAGTCCGTCACCGACGACCTGGTCCGCTACTACCAGCACTTCGGGGCCAGCGTGCAGTACGACAGCGGCTCGGCGGCCGGTCACTCGTGGGTCACGCCGTACGGCACGTCGGGGTGTACGGCCACCGCGTCGCCGTTCCTCAACGACTGCGGCACCGACCCGCAGAACGCCCTGCTGCGCAAGCTGCTCGGCGGGGTGAACGCGCCCAATACCGCGGCTCTCGGTGGCACGCTCGTGCGCTTCGACCAGAACACCTTCGCGGTCAACGGCTGGGCCAACGGGCTGAGCATGGACGCCAACGGCTTCGCCTACGTCCCGTCGGCCTGCGCCGCCGGGCAGTCGTGTCGGCTGCTGGTCGCCCTGCACGGCTGCGCCCAGGGGTACGGGTCGGTGGGCACGGCGTTCGTCGACCGGGCAAACCTCAACCAGTACGCGGACACCAACAACCTGGTCGTGCTCTACCCGCAGGCGGGCACGGCCCTGAGCAACCCGAACGGCTGCTGGGACTGGTGGGGCTACCTGGGCGCGACCAACTTCCCGATCAAGGGCGGCGCGCAGGTGGAGTCCATCATGAACATGGTCCGCCGGCTGGACGGCTGAGGGTGGTGGCTCACCGCCGCTGTCACCGAATGCCCGGCACCGCCGCCTGACGGTTGCCGTCACCGGCCGCCGGGGTGCGGAAGCGGGGCGCGGCGGCGGTGAGCACCGCGGCTGTCGCCGGGACGGACCACCCGTCGGTCAACTCCGCCACCAGGGTGTCGACCAGCCGGGTCACGGCCGGCTCGGCACCCTGGTGCAACGCCTCGGCGGCGATCAGCACCGACGAGGTGCCCGCCCGTACGGCGGACCACGCGCTCTGCCGGTTCGTCCACCGCCGGGCGTGCGCCCGCCCGACGGAGTCGACGAAGGTGACCTCGCCCGGGTCGGGGTGCTCGGTGTCGCCGGCGAAACTCAGGTACGTCTCGTCGCCGTGCGCCGGCCGGACCACCAGGTCGCCGTCGACCCGGTCCAGGTCGAGAACGGCGATGGGGATGGCGTAGGCCGCCGAGACGGCGTTGCAGAGATCGACCAGCGGGTGCACGCGGGGCAGTTCGCCGTCCAGACGTAGCCGGCGCAGCAGGGCTTCGGCCGCGCACCGGTACTTGGTGGGTCGTAATCCCATGGCCGCGTACGCCCGCCGCCACGCCTGGATCTCCCCGAAGGTGCTCTCGGCGCCGTCGGCCAACCGCTTCCGGGCGAGGGCGAGGTAGCCGGCCGTGCGCTGCGCCACGTCGGCCGTGGCGGTGATCCCGGTCGCGTGCACCACGCCGGCGACCAGGTCGGGATGTGCGGCGCGAAGCTGCGCCGAGTGCTCGAACTGCATCAGGCTCCCTATCGTTCGGTGAGGGCGAGCGTCACGCCGAGCGCGACGAACGTGCCGGCGACGGACCGGCGCAGCCAGTCGGTGACGCGGGGGCGGGTCAGCACCCGGTCCCGCAGGCGGGCGGCGAAGACGCCGTAGCCGCTGAACACCACGAAGGTGAGCAGCATGAACACCACGCCGCAGGCGAGCATCGCCCGGGCCGAGCCCGGGGCGGTGGTGTCCACGAACTGCGGGAGGAACGCGACGAAGAACAGCGTCGGCTTCGGGTTGAGCAGGTTGACCAGCACACCGGAGACGATCACCCGGGCCGCCGAGCGGGGTGGGCGTTTGCTCGTCGCCGCGAAGGCGCTGCGGTCGCGGATCGTCGACCAGCCCAGATAGAGCAGGTAGCCGACGCCCAGGTACCGGACGGCCTCGAACGCCGTGGCGCTCGCCTGCAACAGCGCCGCCAGCCCGGTCAACGCCGCCAGCAGATGCGGCACCACGCCCAGCGTGCAGGCGAACGCGGCCAGCACGCCCGCCCGGGCGCCCCGGGACAGTCCGGCGGAGACGGTGAAGAACACCCCGGTGCCGGGGGTGATCACCACGATCAGGGCGGTGATCAGAAAGGGGATGCTCACGGTCGTCCTCCGGCGGAGTCGGGCGGGGTGTCTACGGCCCACTCTGCTGCCAAGATGGTCCGGTGAGCAGGGCCAAAGCGAACGACTCCGCGAGGTCCATAACGGCCGGGTCGGATTTTCTGCACCTCACCGTCGCCGACGCGCCCCCCGGCGGGCGTGCCGACTGGCTCGCCGGCCGGCTACGCCAGGCGATCGCCGAGGGGCGGGTGCCGATCGGCGCTCGACTCCCCGCCACCCGGGTGCTCGCCGCCGACCTCGGCGTCTCCCGGGGCGTGGTCACCGAGGCGTACCAGCGGCTCACCGAGGAGGGGCATCTCACCGGCCGGGGCCGGGCCGGAACGGTGGTCGTCGGCGCCCCGGGGGCGCCGCCCGCGCCGCCGCCCGCCCCGGCCGCGCCGGCGGAACCGGCCGCGCTCTTCCCACCGACGCCCGGCAGCGACATCTTCGACGCGGTACGCGCGGCCCGCGCGACGATCGACCTGACTCCCGGCGTACCCGACCTGACCGCCTTTCCCCGCGCGGACTGGCTGCGGTCGGAACGGGCCGTGCTCCGCCGTGTCGCCGCGGCGGACCTCGGTTACGGCGACCCGTGCGGCGCGCCCGCGCTGCGCGGGGCCGTCGCCGCCTGGCTGGCCCGCAACCGGGGCATCACCGTCGACCCGGTCGACGTGATCATCGTGGCCGGGGTGTCCCAGGCGGTCGGGCTCCTCACCCAGGCGCTCCGCCCGGCCGGCATCGATCGCATCGCGGTCGAGGAGCCGGGCTCGCTCGGCGTACGGCAGCACCTGAACAACTGGCAGGTCGTCACCCCGCCGATCAGCGTGGACGACGCCGGGCTGCGCGTCGACGAACTGGTCGCCAGCGGCCTGCGCGCGGTGTTGCTCACGCCCGCGCACCAGTTCCCGACCGGCGTGGTGCTCGACGGTGACCGGCGCCGCCAACTCCTCGACTGGGCGCGGGCCGGCGGTCTGATCATCGAGGACGACTACGACGCCGAGCACCGCTACGACCGGCCCCCGGTGCCGGCGCTGCGGGGCCTGCTGCCCGAGCAGGTCTGCTACGCCGGAAGCGTGTCCAAACTGCTCGCCCCGGCGCTGCGGGTCGGCTGGCTGCTCGTGCCGAGGCGACTGCGGGCGGCGGTGGTGGCCGCCAAACGCAACGCCGATCTGGGCAACGCGGTGCTGCCGCAGCTGGTCCTGGCGGAGCTGATGACCTCCGGCGCGCTGGAGCGGCACCTGCGGCTGCTGCGCCGCCGGCACACCCGCCGCCGGGACGCGATGATCGCCGCCCTGGCCCGGCACCTGCCGACCGCCACGGTGCACGGCGCCGCGGCCGGGCTGCACCTGACGATCACCCTGGACGACGCCGCCGTGGCGGACACGGAGGTGGCGGCGGCGACGCTGGCGCGCGGGGTGAAGGTGCAGCCCCTGTCCTGGCACTGCCAGCGGCCACACCGGCCCGGCCTGGTGCTCGGCTACGCGGCCCGGACGGCGACGGAGATCGACGAGGGCGTCGCCGCCATCGCCGCCGCGCTGCGGCCGACCGGTCGGCCGGCTCGCTCAGCCCAGGAAGAGCTGGACGAGCACGAGCACGGCCAGCAGCGCCGGCCCGCGTGAGCCCTGGCGCAGCAGGTCGACCGGGACCATCCCGAACGGCGTGTTGACCGTCGCGCCGCCGTAGTTGATCGGCGGGCGGGTGCCGGCCCGCCAGGCGGCGGCCACCACCCCGACCGCCAGCGTCGGCGCGAGCCAGGTCGGTCCGGCGTCGAGGGTCGGCAGACTCGGCAGGGTCAGCAGCCACCACACGCCCGCGCCGACCGCCGGCACCACCACGTGGATTCCGCGCAGCGCCGCGTCGCTGCCACCGAGCGCCCGGCGCAGCCCGGGTGACCGACTGACCGCGCGCAGGCCACCGGTGAGCCGGTCGGTGGCGAAGTAGGCGAACACCACCTGAGTGGCCCCGGCGAGCCCCGGCAGGGCGAGCGCGGCGGCGTACTGGACGCCGATCAGCCCGGCCCAGATCAGCAGAGCGCTGGGGTGGCGGCGCAGGCGGCGTACGTCGGCCTGCAGCAGCGCCCACCACGCCGGGCCGGGCAGGAAGCGGCGGCTGCGGACCCGGCCGATGCGCCGCCACCGCCGGCTCTCCACCAGGCTGGTGAGCATGCTCGGGTCGAGCAGGATCGTGGCCGTCGCGGCGGCGTTGGCGAACTGCGCGCCGGTCGTCAGCGTGGCCCGGTCCACCCGGGGCAGCGCGCGCACGGCGAGAACCGTGCCGAGGACCGCGAGGGGCACCCCGACCGCGATCAGCGCGCCGGTCGGCAGCGCCGCCGGCCGGGGCAGTTCGTCGCCGAGGCGACCGGCGATCACCACCACTGTCGCGACGACGGCGGCCGTCACCATCGGCGCCGCCCCGACCACCGTCGGCCAGCGGCGGCCCGCCCGGCTGCTCTGGGCGACGACGCTCAGGGCGAGCGCGGCGGCGCCCCACCCGGCGCCGGCCGCCGCGGCCCAGCCCACGGCGCCCAGCTGGGTGACGCCGCCCAGCACGGCCACGGCGACCGCGAGCAGCGCCGTGCCGGCCGCCGCGCCCGCCAGCAGGACGCCGAGGCGCGGCGCCAGCCAGGCCCGCCGGTCGACCGGGGCGCTGGTCACCCAGCTCTGGGTGGCCGGGGTCACCAGCAGCGGGCCGAGCGCGCGCAGACCCCGCCAGGCGAGCCCCGCGCCAGCCAGCAGCGCGGCGACCGCCAGCCACCAGCGCACCCCCTCGTCGGCGCGGCCGACGGTGGGGGAGACCAGCACGTCGCGGCTGGCGCTGACCGCGAACCAGCCGTACATGCCCACGAAGAGCACGATGACGTACGCGTCGCCCAGCACGTCGCCGAGGGAATGCTCGTGGTGGCGGCGGCGGGCCCGGCGCAGGTGCGTACGCACCTGCCGGGCGGTGGGCAGCCCGGCGGGTGTCTCGGCGATCGTGGCCGGCGGGGCGCTCACCGACCGATCTCGATCCGCTCGTCGACCACCGCGTCGATCAGCTCCGGGTCGTGCGAGGCCAGCAGCACGGCGGTGCCGGCGTCCCGTTCCCGGCGCAGCCGGTCGGCCAGCCACTGCCGGCCGCGTACGTCCAACCGCTGCTCCGGCTCGTCCAGGATCAGCACCCGTCGTGGGCGTACGAAGCACGACGCCAGCGCCAGCCGACGGCGCTGCCCACTGGACAGGGTCACCGGCAGCTGGTCGCGGGCCGGCTCCAGGCCCAGCTCGGCGAGCACCTCCTCGACCGGCTCGGCGTCGCCCCCGTGGGCGTACGCGACCAGCTCCAGGTGCTCGACCACCGACAGGTCGGGGAAGAAGTCGATGTCGTCCAGGGCGGCCGCGACCAGCGCCCGCACCTGCGGATCGGTCTCGTCGGCCCGGCGGCCCTGCACCAGCACCTCACCGGCGTCCGGACGGTCGGCGCCGACCACGCACCGCAGCAGGGTGGTCTTGCCGCTGCCGTTGGGGCCCAGCAGCACCGCGATCCGACCCGCCGCCAGCGTGAAGCTCACGTCGTCGAGCACGACCAGGTTGCCGAAGTTGCGGCTGAGTCCCCGCACCGAGAGAGCGTCCACGGTCACACACTCTCCCAGACCCGTGCCACCGGCCAACGCGAGCGATGGACATCACGCCGGCCCGGCGGGCCACGCGGTTCAGAGGCCGGCCGGCGGCGCGTCGGCGTCCTGCTCCAGGCGGTCGTCCGCGGCGGCCAGGGCCCGGTCGTCGGCGACCTCCTCGGCCACCGTCGCCGCGTCCGCCCAGAGCCGCCGCGCCTCGGCCCCGTCGCCCAGCGCGGCGGCGGCGTCGCCCAGGTACAGCAGGGTGCGGCCCAGCCCCGCCGTGGGCCGGGCCTCCGCCCGCAGCCGCCGGCTCTCGGCCAGCAGCTCGTACGCCGCCCGCGCCTGCCCCGGCGTGCTGGTCAGCAGCGTCGCGCCGGCGTTGAGCAGCGCCGCGGCGCGGCTGGTCGGGTCGTTGACCGACTCGTACTCGCGCAGGGCGGCCCGCCACGCCTGCGCCGCGTCCAGGTGCTCGCCGAGGGTCGCGTGCACCAGCACCAGGTTGGTCAGCGCCGCGGCGTAGCCGCGCGCGTCACCCACCGACCGGAACGTGTTCGCCGCCCGCACCAGGTGGTGGTGCGCGCTGTCCAGCTCACCCCGGGCCAGTTGCGCCGCGCCCAGGCCCAGGTCGGTGAGGGCATGCCCGGCGCGGTCCGCCGACGAGCGGTGCCGGCGGGACAGCTCCAGGTGCTCCACCGCGTCGTCGAGCTGCCCGAGATCGAGCAGGGCCAGGCCGAGGTTCATCCGTGCCTGGGCGGTGCCCCGCCGGCCGCGCTCGGCCACCGCGAGGGTGAGCGCCGCCGCCGCGCCCTGCGGGTCGTGCCGGCGTCGGCGCAGCACACCCAGCTCGTTGTGCGCCCACCCGGCGATCTCCGGCCGGTCGTCGGCGGTCGGGGTGGCCAGGACCGTGCGGCAGACCTGCTCCCACTCGTCGAGCCGCTCGACGTGCGCGAGCCACCCGCACAGCGCCACGGCCAACCGGAACCACCACCGGCGGACCCGACGGGGCAGCGTCTCGGCCGCTCCGGCCGGCACCCGGACCACCGCCAGCAGCAGCTCCTGGTGCAGGTCGAACCAGCCGTACGGGTCGTCGTCGAGCGGCAGCGACCACTCCCGGTCCGGCGGGGAGCCGAGCACGGCCAGGTTGGCCGCGTGTCTCTCGGCCCGGCGGGCCAGGTGCCGGGTGAGCCGGGCCTGCGCGGCGACCCGGGAGCGGGCCGGCTCGGCGTCGCGCAGGTGCAGCCGGGCGTTCGCGGCGAGCAGCGGGCGGACCTCGTACCGGTCGCCGCTCGCGCCGACCACGAACGCGGCGGCGGCCAACTCATCGAGAAGCGCGCTCACCCGCTCGGGATGGCGGCGGGCCAGCGCGGCGATGGTCGGCCGGTCCACCGGGGCGGGGGTCAGCGACATCAGCCGGTACAGCCGACGCGCCTCGCGGGTCAGCGCCCGGTACGCGGTGTCCCGTTCGGTGACGAGCTGGGCCGCCGGCGAGACGGCGACGCGCTGGTGCGGCGGGGTGCGCACCGCACGCCGCAGCGCGTCCAGCACGTCGGAGTGCCGCCAGCCGTGCTGGGCGGTGCGGTAACCGAGCGCCCGCACGGTGCGGGGCTGCCGCCCGCACAGGTCGACGATCTCGCGTACCGCCGGGTCGGTGCGCGGGTCGGCGCGGCGGATCCGGGCGGCGGGCGCGGCCCCACCGGCCGCCGCGAACAGCTCGACCGCCTCGTCCGGACCGGGCTCGGCGATCCAGTGCTCCACCACGCCGCCCAGGCCGCTGAGCGCGGGGCCGCAGGCCAGCAGCAGCCGGCAGGTGCGGGCGGTCGGCGGCAGCAACGCGCGGACCTGCTCGGGACGGTCGACGTTGTCCAGCACCAGCAGGATCTTGCGACCGTCGAGCTTGCGGCGCAGCGCGGCGGCGGCGGCCGCGAGGGCGTCCGGGCGGCCCGACGTCGGTGGCGCGGTGCCCAGGACGCCCGCCAGCGCGGTGAGCACCTGCCGCGCGGAGCGGGGACGACCACCGCGGCGCAGGTCGAAATGGTACTGCCCGTCCGGGAAGTCCTCCCGGCACAGGTTCGCCGCCTGGACGGCGCAGGCGGACGTGCCCACCGCCCGCCGGCCCAGCACCGCCACCGCGTGTTCGCGAGCGAGCAGGTCGAGCACCGCCTGGACGTGCTCCTCGCGGCCGGCGAACCCGGCCGTGTACGGCAGGGTGGGCACGTCGGTCAGCGGTGTGGTGACGACGTCGGTGGGTTCAGGGCCGGTCTGGCGGACGGCACGTCGTCGGCGCAGCTCGAACACCACGAAACCGACGCCGCCGAGGACCGCCACCACGATGCTTGCCGGGCCGAGCACACTTGCCGCGAACTCGGACAGCAGGTTGCTGGCCAGGTTGCCGAAGACGCCGCTGAGCAGCGTGCCGATCGTCACGAGCACCGGCCAGCGCGGCGTCCGGCCGGGACCGGTGGGGCCGGTCACCGCACGCCCCCGGAGACCAGCCCGGCGACGAGCTGCCGTCGGGCGAGCACCATCAGCACCACCGGAAGCACCGAGGCGAGCACCGACCCGGCGGCCAGGACGCCACTGTTGGACACGAAACCGCGGCTCTGCCCGGCCAGGAACAGCCCGAGCGGGGTGGCCTCCGGCCCGCTGAACAGCAGGCCCACGGCGAGGTCGTTCCAGACCTGGACGAATTCCAGCACCGAGACGGCGATCACGGCCGGCAGGTTGTGCCGGGCCAGCCGGTGCAGGGTGCCCCACCAGCGCCGACCGCCCAGCCGGGCGCCCCGCACCTGCTCGGCCGGCAGGTCGGCGAACGCGTTGCGCAGCACCAGCACCGCGAACGGCACCCCCAGCGCCACGTGCACCAGGGCCAGCCCGCGGGCGGTGCCGGAGGAGAGCACCACGCCGAGCACCTCGTTGACCGGCCCGGCGATCACCTGCACCGGGACGACGGTGGCGGCCATCAGCAGCAGCCCGGTCGCCTGCGCGGCCGGCCCGGTCAGCCACGCCAGCGGGTACGCGGCCAGCAGCGCGACGACCAGCACCGAGGCGGTGACGACTGTCGCCAACAGCAGCGTGAAGCCCAGCGCCCGCCACAGCTCGCCGCCACCGAGCAGCGCCGCGTAGGAGCCCGTCCCGGGCGGGGCCGACCACCAGCCACGTGCGGCGGCGTCCACCTGCCCGTGCGCGGAGGTCGCCACGAGCACCACGAGCGGGATCAGCCAGGCCACCGCGCCGCCCGCGGCGAGCAGCCGGAACAGTCGTCGCGGCGGTGTCGTCGTCGGGGCGGGCCCGGGTGTCGCCTCGACGCGGGGTGGCGGCCACGCCTGGCGGACGAAGAACGCCGCCACCAGCATCCCGGCGACCACCGCCACCAGCCAGACGACGCCGAGCGCGGCGCCCTGCCCGGTGGTGGTGCCGCCCGAGGTCTGCCAGACCCGCAACGCGAGCACCGCCGCGTCGTCGCGGACCGACCCGGGCGTCATGACGAGGATCAGGTCGAAGGTCCGGCTGGTGCCGAGCGCCACCAGCGCGAAGACCACCGCGACGGTGCGCAGCAGCAGCGGTCGCCACTGCGCGTCCCACAGGACGTGCCGTCGGCCGCCGCCATAGGCGCGGACCGCGTCGGCGAGGCTCGGCGGCAGCCGGTCCAGTGCGGCCCGGAAGACCAGCACGGCCAGACCCACCCACGCCCAGACGAACGCCGACATCAGCGCCACCGTGACCAGGCCCGGCCCGAGCAGTTGCGGCGCGTTGTCGTCCGACCGGCCGGTCAGCCGTGCCGCGAGCAGGGTGGCCAGGCCCCGGGTCGGGTCGGGGTCGTACATGAGGCGGAAGGTCACCCCGGTGACGACCAGCGGCAACGCCACCGGCACCAGCAGGATCAGGCGGACCAGCCCGCCCTCCTGGGAACGGCGGGACGCCACGGCGAACAGGTAGCCCAGCGCCGTCACCACCGCCGGCACCAGCACCGCCCACAGCACCGTCCGGCCGACCACCGCGCCGGTGCCGGGCGCGGCGAGCGCCGCGCGGAAGTGCTCCGCGCCGACCCAGCGACCGTCGGTGGTGACGCTGGCGTGCAGCGTGCGCAGCACCGGCCACAGCACCAGCGCGCCGAGCAGCAACGCGGCCGGCAGCAGCAGCGCGGAGGTCGCCCCGGCCGCCGGGTAGGCCCGGCCGCGCCGGGGCGGGCCCACGTCGTCCAGCACCGCCAGCTCGCCGAGCACCTTGACCTGGCTCATCGGCCACCGCCCGCGTCGCGGGCCGCCGCCGCGAGCTGCCCGGTGGCCCGGCGAACCGCCTCACCGGCGGAGACACCGTCGGTGACGTCGGCGAAGAAGTCCTGCATGATCCGCCAGATGCCCACCCCGTCGGAGCCGGTGAACGCCCCGGGCAGTTGGTCGGAGAGGTCGAAGTGCAGGGTGTCGGGGCCGCGCATCTCGCGGGCCAGCTGGCGACGGACCGGGTCGGCGTAGTCGGTGAGCGCGATGGTGGTGTTCGGCGACAGGTAGCCGCCGGCGCGCAGCCAGGGCTGGAACGAGTCGGCGCGGGTCAGCCACTCGACCAGCTCCACCCCGCCCCGGGCGTCGGCGAACACCACCGCCACGTCCCCGCCCACGATCAGCGCGCCGCCGCCCGTACCGGCGCTCGGGAACCGGAAGGTGACCGGCTCCTCCGGGCCGCGCCGGAACCGGCCGACCACCTCGGCGGTGAAGTCGGCCTCGAAGACCATCACCGCCCGTCGGGAGCGCACCACCTGGATCACCGACTCCTCGTACTGGGTGAGCAGGGCGCGCCGGCCGCCGCCGGGGAAGGCGCCGTCGATGCTCCACAGCTCGGCGAGCCGGTCCAGGGTGTCGCGCACCGGCCGGCCCTGCCAGTCGGCGTCCGGCCCGGCGAGGGCGTCGTAGGCGGTCGGCGCGAGGTCGGCCAGCACGTTCTCGAACCAGTCGGTGAGCACCCAGCCGTCCGCCGCGCCGATCGCCAGCGGCGCCGGGCCGGCGCCGCGCCGGGCGAGCGCGCCGAGGCGGCGGGTCAACGAGACCAGCTCGTCCCAGCTGGTCGGCTGCTCGGGCAGCATCGAGGGCAGGTGCCAGACCAGTGACTTGTGCGCGGCCTTCACCCAGACGCCGTAGCGCTGCCCGTCGGTCATCAGCAGGTCGCTGAGCCCGATGGGCACCGCGTACTCGGTCGAGGGGCGCACCGGGCGCAGCCAACCCCGCTCCGCGTACTCCGTCACCAGGCCGGGGCGCGACAGGATCGCCACGTCCGGCGAGGTGCCCGCGAGGTGTCGGGCGCGCAGGAACGCGTCGATGTCGTTGCCGGCGCTGACCACGCGCACCGGGTGGGGGGAGGTGGCCACGACCTCTCGGAAGCGGTCCAGCTCGCTGCCGCTCCACACCACCGCCACCTGCACCGAGCGGCCGCCGCTGGTACACCCGGCCGCGGTCGCCGCCGCGCCGGCCGCGGCGGCGCGCAGCAGCGTACGCCGGGTGACCCGGCCGGCCGGCGTCACCGCAGCGCCTCGTCGGGCTCGGTGACCAGATCGTGGTGGCGGGGGATCTCGGCGAGCGTGGCCGGGTCGGCGGTGCAGACGAGCACGGCCACCCCCGGCGCGTCCGGGGGCGCCAGTCGGGGCAGCAGGTCGGCGAGGCGACTGCCGCCGGACGGGTCGACGGGCAGGTCGACCACGAGCACCTCGGGCAGGCAGACCGCCGCCCGGGCCAGCGCCACCCGGAAGCGCTGGGCGTCGGAGAGCAGGTGCGGCAGCAGATCCAGCGTCGGCGCCAGCTCCAGCCGGTCCACCACGGTCGCCGTCCAGTCGTCGGCCACCTCGTGCACCCGCTCGCGTTTGCGCTGGCCGTACTCGATGTTGCGGCGCACGGTGAGCTGCGGCAGCAGCGCGCCGCCGGCGGGCACGTACCCGATCTGCCGGCGCGGCGGCGCGAGCGCCGTGACGTCCCGGTCACCGACCATGATCCGCCCGGTGACCGGGGCGGCGAGCCCGGCCAGCACCCGGGCCACGGCCGTGCCGACCCGCGGTGGCGCGACCAGGGCGACCGTCGCGCCGGACGGGACGTCGAGCGTCACCGGCCCGGTGCCGGGGACGGCGACCAGTGCGCGTAGTCGTAGCGTGGCCCTCACCTCCGGTGACCGCTGGTGCCCGTCCCAGGGTGGCACACCCTGCCGACAGTCGATGTCCCGCCGATCTTCCACTGTGGAAGGGGCGGCGGCTACCGGGTCGGCGGGCCGGAGGGGGCGTAGAGGGCGGCCAGCCCGGCGGCGGTGGCGGCCAGGCGGTCGCGGAGCGCGACCGGGGTGAGCACCTCCACGTCGGCGCCGAGGCGCAGCAGGTCACCGTGAGCGTGGGTGAGCGACTCGATCGGCAGGACGGCGGTCACCCAGCCGTGCGCGTCGGGTGGCCCTGCGCTGGCGTCCACCGCGGACACCACCGGGTCGCTGCCGATCTCCCGCAGCCGTTCCCGGCCGGCGGGCGACAGCCGTACGGTGGCCTCGTCGCGGTGCAGCCGGGCCCGGAACCGCAGCACGTGCTCCCGCCACCAGGCCGGCAGGTCGAAGTCGGCCGGTCGGTCGAACTCCTGCGCCAACGGGGTCAGCGCGAGGATCTGGTTGACCCGGTAGGTCGCCGGCTCGGCGCGGCCCGGTCGCGTGGCCACCACGTACCACCGGCCGCCCTTGAGCACCAGGCCGTACGGCTCCAGCACCCGGGTCACCTCGCCGCGCCAGCCGCGGTAGCGGACCTCGACGCGCTGCTGCCGCCAGACGGCCTCGGCCGTGCGGGCCAGCTCGGGGGAGGCGTCGCCGTCGGCGTACCAACCGGGTGTGTCCAGGTGGAAGCGTTGCCGCAGCTGCGTGGCCCGGTCGCGCAGGGGTGCCGGCAGGGCGGCGTGCAGCTTGAGTTGCAGGGCGGCCACCACGTCGCCGTAGCCGAGCTCGTCGGCGGGGCCGGGCAGCCCGGCCAGGAACAGCCGGTCGGCCTCCTCGGCGGTCAGGCCGGTCAGCCGGGTCCGCCAGCCGTCGACCAGCTGGTAGCCGCCGGCGTGCCCGGCCTCGCCGTAGAGCGGGATGCCGGCGGCGTGCAGCGACTCCACATCCCGGTAGATGGTGCGCGGGGAGACCGACAGCCGCTCGGCGAGCTGCGCGGCGGTCAGCCGACCGTGCGACTGGAGCAGCAGCAGGACGGAGAGAAGTCGACTGGCCCGCACTTCACTGACACTAGCTGTCAGGGGAACGGCTTTACCGTCCCGGCATGGCTTTTCGCGACAAGGATCTACGAACGCTGGCGCCGGTCCTGGTGGACGGTCGGCAGCTCAAGCGCTACCACATCGACCAGCCGGAGCGGCCGATCGAGCCGGAGGTGCAGAAGGCGGCGTACGACCTGCTGCCCGCGCTGCTGGCCGACGTCCCGTCCGACGGCACACCGGCTGCCGGCTGGGTGGTGCTGCACCGGGGCGCGGACACCGGCGCCTACCTGCTGGCGTACACCTGGGTGTGGGACAACGTGGTGGAGGCCCGCATCGCCGTGGCCGGCCAGCCCGCGCTGGACTGCCCGGACGACGACCCGACCCACTTCGTCGACCTGCGCCGGCCCGGGGTGGGCTGCGTGTGGGAGCTGGCGGTGCTGGAGCACGAGCGGGCCGCCTGGGTCCGGCACATGCTGGTGCCGGAGGCTCCCGACCTGACCGGCTATCTGGATGACACGCGAGCGGAAGGGCCGGTGGGCCGCTGATGGGCGACTTCGACTTCTACGTGGGCACCTGGAACGTGGTCAACCGAAGGCTGCGCGAGCGGCTGACCGGCTGCGACGAGTGGGACGAGTTTCCCGGGGTGTCGGTCGCCCACAGCTTCTTCGGCGGCGGCGGCAACTTCGACGAGATCACCTTTCCGACCAAGGGTTTCTCCGGCGCCACGATCAGGATCTTCGACCCGGCGAGCGAGCAGTGGTCGATCTACTGGATGAACAGCGGTCGCGGGGAGCTGGAGCAGCCGCCGATGGTGGGGCGTTTCGTCGACGGGGTGGGCCGCTTCTACGCCGACGACCAGGACGAGGGTCGGCCGGTCCGGTGCCGGTTCATCTGGTCGGGGATCACCGCGACCACGGCCCGCTGGGAGCAGGCGTTCTCGGTCGACGGCGAACGCACGTGGGAGACGAACTGGATCATGGAATCCACGCGAGCGTCCACGGACTAGCCTGCGGGCCATGCGCAGATGGCGGCGGGTGGATCCGTGGGGCGCCCGGCAGGTGGTCACCGGATTCATGGTGCTGGTCGGGTCGACGATGACGGTGTTCGTGGTGGTCACCGTCGGACGCGGGTTGGCCGAGGGCAGGGTCGACGCAAACGCTGCCCTCGGTCTGACTGGCGCGTTGCTGTTCCTCGGACTGTGGCTGACCTTCGTTCTCCGGCTGCACCTGGCCGGGATCTACGTCAATGACCGGGGCGTACGGCTGCGGCACGTGTTCCGCACGCGGACGGTGCGGTGGTCGGAGGTGACCGGCTTCGAGGCGCGTCCCGCGCTGCTTTTCGGCGGGCCCACCGGGCGCGACGCCTGCTGGGTGCTGACGACCGACGGGGCGTTCGAGTCGGCGGTGCAGCGGCGTTCCAGGACGGCGAGCCTGCGCAAGAACAACGGCCCGGTGCTCTCCGCCGACGACTTCGCGCGGATGCTCGCCCGGCTCGACGCCGAGCGGGCCGCCCACCGCTACGGTCAGCGCGGCGGCTCGGCGTCGGTCTCGCGTTAGGTGCCAGGTGTCCGGGACGGTGTTAGTGTCCGTCCACCGCCCCGGACGGGAGGAACGCGATGCCCTCCGACCACGTCGACGTGCTCATCATCGGCGCCGGCCTGTCCGGCATCGGCGCCGCCTGCCATCTGCGCCGCGACTGCCCCGACAAGACGTACGCGGTGCTGGAGGCACGGGACGCGGTCGGTGGCACCTGGGACCTGTTCCGCTACCCCGGCATCCGGTCGGACTCGGACATGTTCACCCTCGGCTACTCGTTCCGGCCGTGGACCGACGCCACGGCCATCGCCGACGGCGCGGCCATCCGGGAGTACGTGCGGGAGACCGCTCGGGAGTACGACGTGCAGCGCCACATCCGCTTCTCCCACCGGGTGACGCGCGCCGAGTGGGACAGCGGCACCGCCCGCTGGACGGTGCACGCCCAGCGCACCGACACCGCCGAGACCGTGGTCCTGACCTGCTCGTTCCTGTTCGCCTGCACCGGCTACTACCGCTACGACGAGGGCTACACGCCCACCCTGCCCGGCGTGGACGCGTACGCCGGGCGGCTGGTGCACCCGCAGCACTGGCCCGACGACCTGGATCACACCGGCCAGCGGGTGGTGGTGATCGGCAGCGGCGCGACCGCCGTGACCCTGGTGCCGGCCCTGGCGCAGCAGGCCGCGCACGTGACGATGCTGCAACGCTCACCCACGTACGTCATCGCCCTGCCCTCGCGCGACCGGCTGGCCGGCGCGTTGCGGCGCTGGCTGCCGGCGAACGCCGCGTATTCCGTGGTGCGGTGGAAGAACGTGCTGCTGTCCACTGTCAACTTCCAGCTCAGCCGACGCGCGCCCGGCCTGGTCAAGCGGCTGCTCCGGCGCGGCGCGAAGCGGCAGCTGCCGGTCGGGTACGACGTCGACAGGCACTTCTCGCCCCGCTACGACCCGTGGGACCAGCGGCTCTGCGTGGTGCCCGACGGTGACCTGTTCACCGCCGTGCAGCAGGGGCGGGCGTCGGTGGTGACCGACACGATCGACACGTTCACCGCGCACGGCGTCCGACTGGCCTCCGGCGATGAGCTGACCGCCGACATCGTGGTGACCGCGACCGGGCTCAACCTGCTCGCCCTCGGTGGCCTGACGCTGCGCGTGGACGGCGTTGACGTCGACCTGCCGAAGACCGTCGCCTACAAGGGCATGATGCTCTCCGGCGTGCCGAACTTCGCGCTGACCATCGGCTACACCAACGCGTCGTGGACCCTCAAGGCCGACCTGGTCGCCGGCTACGTCTGCCGGCTGCTGCGCCACCTGGACCGCACCGGCCAGCAGGTCGTCACCCCGCTTCCACCGCCCGACGCGCAGCGGGTGCCGCTCATCGACCTGCGCTCGGGCTACGTGCTGCGCAGCGTCGACGCGCTGCCCAAGCAGGGCGCGCGGGCACCCTGGCGGCTGTACCAGAACTACGCCCGCGACGTGCTGCTGATGCGGCACGGCCGGCTCAGCGACGAGGGAGTGCGCTTCTCCCGCGGCACCCGTCAGGGAAGGAGCACCGATCGTGCGGAGGTTTGAGTTCGCCGGCGCGACGGCCGTCGTGACCGGCGCGGCCAGTGGCATCGGCGCCGCGTTGGCGCACGGCCTGGCCGCTCGGGGCAGTGACCTGGTGCTGCTGGACCGCGACGCCGAGCGGCTGGACGCCGTCGTCGCCGCCATCCACGCCGCGCACCCGGACCGGCAGGTGCACACGTTCCGGGTGGACCTCGCCGACGCGGCGGCCACCGCCCGGGTCGCGGTCGAGATCGGCCAGCGGCACCCGCGCGTCCGGCTGCTGGTGAACAACGCCGGCGTCGGCCTCGGCGGCCGGTTCGACCAGGTGACGTTCGACGAGTTCAGCTGGGTGATCGACATCAACTTCCGGGCCGTGGCGCAGCTGACCCACGCGCTGCTGCCCGCCCTCAAGGCCGAGCCGGGCGCGCACCTGGTCAACATCTCCAGCCTGTTCGGGTTGATCGCGCCGGCCGGGCAGACCGCGTACGCGGCGAGCAAGTTCGCCGTCCGCGGCCTCACCGAGGCGCTGCGCCACGAACTCGTCGACGACGGCATCGGTGTGACCTCGGTGCATCCCGGCGGGATTCGCACCCGGATCACCGAGAACGCCCGGGTCGGCAGCGGCGTGTCGATCGAGGAGTACACCGCCGGCCGGGCCCAGTTCGAGAAGCTGCTCACCATCGCGCCGGAGCGGGCCGCCGAGGTGATCCTGCGAGGCGTCGAGCGGCGCCGGGGCCGGGTGCTGATCGGCTGGTCGGCGAAGCTGCCCGACCTGCTGGCCCGGATCATGCCGGCCTCGTACAACCGGCTGCTGGTCGTCGGCCTCAACCGGGGCGTCGCCCGCCCCGTGCCGGCCCCGCCGCCGGTCGCGGACGTCACCTGATCACGGAGGGCTGCTGCCCCGCTTCTCCTCCTGCGCCAGCACCGCATCGCGGTGCTCCGGCTCGTCGCGGCGGGCCAGTTCCGCGGCGAGCCGCGGGTCGGCCACCAGCCGGTCCCGGTTGCGGTGCAGGAAGCTCTCGAAACCCCCGGTGTACGGGCAGGCCAGCTCGCCGAGCGCCCGCTCCGGGGTGTAACGGCAGCCGGTGCAGTAGTCGCTGATCTCGTCGATGTCGGTGCCGTCCACCGCGTACGGGCGGGTGTCCACCCTGGCCAGGTCGGCGTACTGGCTCATGCCGATGACCGTCGCGTTCATCACCCAGTCGGTGCCGTCGACGAAGCAGCGCTGGAACCAGTCCGCCACCTCGGTGGGACGCCAGCCGCGCTGCAACGCGTAGTTGCCGAGCACCAGCAGCCGGGGGCTGTGGTGCGTCCACGCCCGGTCCCGGACGGCGGCGAGCACGTCGGCCAGACAGCGCGCCTCCACCGCGTCAGCGTCCAGCTCGGCGAACCACTGCGGCATCGGCTCGGTCGCGGCCAGCCAGTTCGCGCCCCGAAACCGTGGCTCGTAGTACCAGTACAACTGCCAGAGGAACTCCCGCCAACCGAGCAGCCCGCGGATGAACGGCTCCACAGCCGTGCGCGGCGCGGCGCCGGACCGCCACGCCTGCTCGGCGGCGCGGACGGCCGGCTCGGGGTGCAGTAGCCCCAGGTTGAACGACGACGAGAGCGCCGAGTGCGCGAACAGCGGGTCGTCGGCGCTCATCACGTCGGCGTAGCGGCCGAACCCGGGCAGCCGGTACGTCAGGAAGTGCGCCAGCCGGGCCTGCGCCTCGGCGTGCGTGGCGGGGTGCTGCCGGGGGCCGTCGCGGCCGACGAACCGCACCCCGTCGGCCGCCCACCGGTCCAGATCGTGGCGGACCTGCGCGTCGATGTCGTCCTCGACGATCGGCGGTGGAGGCGGCGGCGTCGCCGGCACGGTCGGGGCCTCCCCCCGGGGCCGACGCGGCGCCGGGGTGCCACCGGACCCGCCGGTTCCCCGGGCCGGGCCGCTCAGCACCTCGTGCCAGCGACGGGCCTGCCGGTAGAAGTCGGCCATCCGCAGCGGGCCCCGGCGGGTGCGGTCCGCCCACGCTGCGAAGTCGGCCTGGCTGGTGATGAAGCCGCGCGGCGGCAGCACGGTCAACCCGGGCACCGAGCGGGCGAACTCCAGCGCGGCCCGGGAGTGCGGATGGCACACCTCCACCGGTTCGGTGACCTGGGCCAGGGCCTCGCGGAACGTGCCGGTACGCAGCAGCAGCGCCCGGTCGCCCAACTCGGCGGCGCGGTGGCGCACTGCGGAGAGGATCAGGTGCGCCTTCTGCCGGTGCATCGGCCGACGACGAAACAGCTCCCGGACCTCCACCAGCAGGACCGGTTGATCGGGGTCGTCGAGGAAATGTGGCCCGAGTTGGTCGGCCAGCAACCATCGGCGGTGAAGCATGCCGCAATTCTGCCCACTTCCGGGCCGTCCCGCGCGCCGGCAGGCCGGGTGGTCGATGCCTGATCCAGATCGGGATCAGGCCGTGCGCGTCGCGGCCGGCCCGGCGTCGCGTCCGCGCAGCAGCGCCGTCAGCGTCACGAGGGCGACCAGCAACACCGCCAGCACCTGCACCGGGGCCGGACCCAGGGGCGCGAGCAGCGCCAACAGGGCGACGACCGGATAGGCGACGACCACAGCGCCGTGCTGCTGGCGGCGAACGAGCAGCACCCAGACGGTCAGCAGGAAGACGGCTATCGGCACCGCCACCGCGTACGCGGCGGTCGTGCCGGAGATGTGCGCGAGGTGCCGCTCGTGGTCCACCGCCACGGGCAGGCCGGCCCCGACCGCGGCGATCGCCCCGAAGATCAGATAGTGGCCGTAACCCCAGATGAGCGAGTACGGCAACCGGGCCGGCGCCTCGACCGGACGGTCGAAGTAGAGCCACCAGAGCGCGAACACGATGAGCGCGCCGGCCGCCGCGAGCGCCCAGAGACCGTGGTCGCCCGCGTCGAGCCCGGTCTGGATCGCCACCGAGATCGCCAGCACCGCCTCGCCGAGCACGATCAGCGTGAACAGTCCGTACCGCTCGCCGATGTGCCCGGGGTGCCACGGCGTCATCCCGGGACGCTCGGCCACCGCCGGCACCAGCAGATCAGCGAGCGCCAGCAGCACGAACGCCGCGATGCCCCAGCCGTCGGGCAGCGCCAGCCGCAGCAGCCAGCCGAGCTGCACCACTGTCACGCCGATCGCGTAGCGGCGTGCCGCCGCGCGGTGCGCCGGATCGCCGGCGGCCGCCCGGATCCACTGCGTGACGGCGGCCAGCCGCATCACCACGTACCCGTAGGTGATGACGCTGAAGTCGCCGTCGGCGAAGGCCCGCGGCACCCCGGCCGCCAGGATCAACGCCCCGGTGATCTGCACCAGCGTGGTGATCCGGTAGACGTCGTCGTCGGTGTCGTACGCCGAGGCGAACCAGGTGAAGTTCATCCACGACCACCAGATCGCGAAGAACACCATCAGGTAGCTGGTCAGCGCGTGGGCGAGGTGGTCCTCGGCGACGTCGTGGTGCAGGCTGGTCGCCGCCTGCGCCACGGCCACCACGAAACACAGGTCGAAGAAGAGCTCCAGCGGGGTGGCCGCGCGGTGCGGCTCGTCGCGGCGGCGGGGCCTCATCGGCCGGTAGAAGGGCCGCACCGAACGACTGTGGGTCACCGCAGCTCCTCAGGCCGACCGCCGGGTCGCCCACACGATAACGGGCCGCGGCGACACGACCCGCCCAGGTCAACCGCGCCGACGGCCGTGGGTCAACCCCTCCAGCACCAGGGTCAGGCCGGCGCCGACCAACCAGACGTCCTTGGCCAGCCCGACGCCCTGCTGGGTCGGCCGTATGCTGCCCGGCTCGCGCATCCCGGGCGTCTTCAGGTACAGCTGCACGAGGCCCGCGCCGAACGCGGTCAGGCCGAGCCCCACCAGGGGCGCCGGGACGAACGGCGCGAGCAGCGCGGCCCCCAGGGCGATCTCGGAGTACGACAGCAGCTTGGCGAACCGCGGCGGCTCCAACTGACCGAGCTGCGGCATGGCCGCCACCGCCATCCCGTGCATGGCCTGCGCGGCCTCGCCTTCCAGGTTCCGCTTGCCCAGACCCGAGTTGAGAATGTACGCGCCGATGGTGACCCGCAGCGGCAGGTGCGCGAATTTCATGATCACTCCCGGTGGTCGTGGTCCGAATTGTGGCCCGCGTACCCCGCGTGACCCCTGATAACCCGCCCGCCCGTCCGACTGGGCCGACCGTGGTGATCGCGGTAGGTTCGGCAGGGGCCCACCGGCGAGCCCGGTTCATCCGCCTGCCCGGCGTCCGGCCCCGCCGCAGACCACCAGCAGGAGGCGAAGTGAGCCAGGAAGTCCGGGGAGTCATCTCCCGCAGCAAGGGCGCACCGGTCGAGGTCACCACCATCGTGGTGCCCGACCCCGGCCCCGGTGAGGCGATCGTCCGGATCCAGTCCTGCGGGGTCTGCCACACCGATCTGCACTACCGCGAGGGTGGCATCAACGACGACTACCCGTTCCTGCTCGGGCACGAGGCGGCGGGCGTCGTCGAGCAGGTGGGGGAGGGCGTCACCGACGTCGCCCCGGGCGATTTCGTGGTGCTCAACTGGCGGGCGGTCTGTGGCGTCTGCCGGGCCTGCCGCCGGGGTCGGCCCTGGTACTGCTTCAACACCCACAACGCCGCGCAGCGGATGACGCTCACCGACGGCACCGAACTCACCCCGGCGCTGGGCATCGGCGCGTTCGCCGAGAAGACGCTGGTGCACGCCGGTCAGTGCACGAAGGTGAACCCGGCCGCGCGGCCGGCCGCGGTGGGCCTGCTCGGCTGCGGCGTGATGGCCGGGCTCGGCGCGGCGATGAACACCGGCAACGTGACCCGCGGCGACTCGGTAGCGGTGATCGGCTGCGGCGGCGTCGGGGACGCGGCCGTCGCCGGCGCGGCCCTCGCCGGCGCCACCACGATCGTCGCGGTGGACACCGACAGCCGCAAGCTGGACTGGGCCCGACAGTTCGGCGCGACGCACACCGTGAACGCCTCCGAGACCGACCCGGTCGAGGCCATCCGTGCCGCCACCGGCGGTTTCGGGGCCGACGTGGTGATCGACGCGGTGGGGCGACCGGAGACCTGGAAGCACGCCTTCTACGCCCGGGACCTGGCCGGCACGGTCGTGCTGGTCGGCGTTCCGACCCCGCAGATGCGGATCGAGCTGCCGCTGCTGGACGTCTTCGGGCGCGGCGGCGCCCTCAAGTCCAGCTGGTACGGCGACTGCCTGCCCAGCCGGGACTTCCCGATGCTCACCGAGCTGTACCTGCAGGGCCGTCTCGACCTGGACGCCTTCGTCACCGAGGAGATCGCTCTGGACCAGGTCGAGAACGCGTTCGACCGGATGCACCACGGCGACGTGCTCCGCTCGGTTGTGGTGTTCTGATGGCCGTCCGGGTCGACCACGCGGTCACCTCCGGCACGTTCTCGCTCGACGGGCAGACGTTCGAGGTGGACAACAACGTCTGGGTGATCGGCGACGACGACGAGTGCGTCATCCTCGACGCGCCGCACGACGTGGCCGCGATCCTCGCGCTGGTGGGCGGTCGCCGGGTCCGGACGATCCTGGCCACCCACGGGCACGACGACCACGTACGGGTGGCGCCCGAACTGGCCGAGGCCACCGGCGCTCCGGTACTGCTGCACGCCGCCGACCGGGTGCTCTGGGACCTGGTCCACCCCCACCTGCCGCCGCACGGTGAGCTGCGGGACGGGCAGAGCATCGAGGTGGCCGGCACCGCGCTGTGGGTGCTGCACACCCCCGGGCACAGTCCCGGCGCGTGCAGCTTCTACGCCCCGGACCTGGGGGCGGTGTTCACCGGCGACACCCTGTTCCAGGGAGGGCCGGGCGCGACCGGGCGCTCGTACAGCGACTTCGGCACCATCGTCGAGTCGATCCGCACCCGGCTGCTGACCCTGCCCGCGGAGACGGTCGTGCACACCGGGCACGGCGACGACACCACCATCGGCGCGGAGGCCCCGCACCTGCCGGAGTGGCTGGCGCGCGGGCACTGACGGCGGCCGGCCGCTGCCCTGCGCTGCGGCCGGGCTGCGTGTCGCGGCCGGGCTGGCGCCCGGCGCGGCGGCTCAGCGTTCGTCGGCGGGGCCGAGCACCGGCTTGACGTCCAGGACGGGGGTGCCGTCGAGGGCCTCCAGGTCGGCCACCTCGACGCGCAGCCCGTCCACCGCCCGCACCCGCACCCGGTGCAGGCCGATCGGGTTGGGTCGGTGCGGGGAGCGGGTGCTGAACACGCCGGTGTGCGGGCGGGTCTCGTCGCCGCGCGGGTGCACGGCCAGCACGTCGCGCCGGGCGCGGTCCAACCAGGTCAGCACCAGCAGCTCCGCGCCGGCCGACAGGTCGGTCAGGGCCCGCTCGACCTGCCAGTCGAAGATCAGCCACGCCGTTGGCGCGCCCTCATCGCCCTGCCGGGGCGCGCTCGCCGCGTCGGTCAGCGGCGAGGCGACCCAACCGACCGGACGCAACAGGTACGTGTCGTCGCCATACGTCTCGACCATCGTCGCTCCCTTCCGGACGGTGTCAGCCTAGGGCGTTGTTAGGATCCGGCGCATGGCCGCCGAGCAGCACCCCGCACCCGTCGTCCGTCAGCTGCGCCTCGTGGTGGAGGCGGCCGACCACGAGGCCGCGGTGGCGTTCTACCGGGACGCCCTCGGCCTGCCCGAGGAGGCGGCGTTCACCGGTGACGGCGATGCCCGGGTGGTGATCCTGGACGCCGGTCGGGCCACCCTGGAGATCGCCAACCCGGTGCAGAAGCGCATGATCGACGACGTCGAGGTGGGCCGGCAGGTCGCGCCGCGCATCCGGGTGGCCTTCGAGGTGGACGACGCGCGGGCGACCACGGCTCGGCTGGTCGCCGCCGGGGCGAGCGAGATCGCCCCACCGACGCGTACGCCCTGGCAGTCGCTGAACTCCCGCCTGGACGCCCCGGCGGACCTGCAGATCACCGTCTTCGAGGAGCTGGGCGCACCGCAGGAGCGCGCCGTGGACCCCGGACATGACGGCGACGTCTGAGCGACGGCTCCGCGCCGCACTCACCCCGGCACAGGCGGCTGCCCTCGCGTACGTGCGGTCGTCGGCGGTGGTCGATCGTCCGGCGGCGCTCGCCGCGATCGAACGGCACCTCGTCGCCGCCGACCTCGGCCACCGGCCGCAACGGCTGCTCGCCGCGGCAGCCCAGCGTGGCCGGCTCACCGTCAACTTCCACCCCGACCGCCGGTGCGCGGACGGGCGTGACGTCGCGTCCGCGCTGGCCGAGGACGGGGTGTACCGCAGTCAGTTCGTCACCGGCATCTCCAACGGCGGGCTCACCGCGTACCCCGGTGGCGACCGCGACCGGTGGGAGCACCGGATGTTCGGCGGCGCGTACCAGGCGCCCGGGGTGGCGCCGGCGGACCGACCCACGTACGGCGGGATGAACCTGCTCGACCACGCGGACGGCGCCTGTCCCCGCTTCGGCTCCTGTCACCTGCGGCTGCGTCCGGCGGTGCTGGGCCGGGCGACCTTCTGCCTCGGCGACAGCCACCTCGGTCCGGGCGTGGTGGGCACGGCCGACGCCTTCGAGGCGGTGCTCGCCGGGCTGCTGGCCGGCGTGGCCGGCACGGGCGCGTGCCTCGGGCGGGCCGGGATGGACGTCGCCACCCTGGCCCGGACGCTGCTGGAGGCGCCGAGCACGCAGGCCATGGTCGGGCGCGCGCTCGACGACTACGTGGAGGCCCAGATCCACGGCCCTCTCGACCTCGCGCACGACGTCGAGGAACTGGTGGTGGACCCGTCCTTCGCCGGCACCCCGACCGGGGCGACGCTGGAATCGATCGCCCGGCGGTACGGTTTTCCGCTGCGGTGGCACCCCGGCTTCGCGCTGGCCGTCGACGAGGTCGACGCCGAGTTCCGGGGCCCCGCGATTCCGGTGCTGGCGGCACGCCTGCACCGGGAGTTCGCCCGTCCGGGCACACCGGTGGACGCGGAGCTGATCGGTCGGGGCGCCGTCTCGGTGGTCACCGAACCCCAGCGGTGGGCGGACCGGGGCCCGGTCGCCGACACCCTGCAGCACCTCAAGCAGCTCTGGCACGTTCTCGTTCGGTTCGGCACGACCCACCCCGGCTGATCCGGTCCGGGCGGGCCGCGTCAATCGTCCCGTTTCGCCGCCCGGTGTGCCCGCCATCCGATTGTCGGGGTGACCGGGACCGCAGGCCGCCGCGGCTCGGGCATTTCCGGAATGACCGACACGTCAACCCGGTTGTGTCCCCCGTACCGCCGGAGCCCAAGCCTTTCCGCGGTCATCTCTCCCGAGGAGCGTTCACCCCGGAGCGCTCCGCACGATCGAAAGGAACCATCGTGAAGGTCGACTTCACTCGATGGCTCCCCGCCATCGCTAAGGACTCGTACCGCAAGACCGCGCTGAGCGTGGTGGGTGTGGCTGCCCTCGGTGGTCTGGCGCTCGCGCCGACCGCGGCCGCCGCCCCGGTCACCACCGGGCCGCACCAGGGCGCTGTCGCCGCCATCGACCTCGCCACCGGCAAGGCCGCCACCGCGGCCCACCAGGATCAGCCAGTCGAGTCCGGGCTGACCACCGGTTCCACCACCGGCAAGCCGCCGGCCGGCAAGCCGAGCCGCGACGAGTTGATCCCGCACGGCATCGAGGGCGCCCAGTCGCGCATCCCGCTCGACGACGCGCAGCTCGACAACGCCCGGGCGATCGTGGACGCCGCCAAGAAGACCGGCGTCGGCGACCGTGGCGCGGTGATCGGCGTCGCCACCTCGTTGCAGGAGTCGAAGCTCTACAACCTCGGCCACCTCGGCGCGTACAACGACCACGACTCGCAGGGCCTGTTCCAGCAGCGCCCGTCGTCCGGTTGGGGCACGCCCGAGCAGATCACCGACCCGGAGTACGCCGCCACGGCGTTCTTCAGCGCGCTGAAGAACGTGGGCGGCTGGCAGGACCTGCCGCTGACCGCCGCCGCGCAGACCGTGCAGGTCTCCGCCTTCCCGTACGCGTACGCGCAGTGGGAAGAGCAGGCGGCGGACGTCGTCCAGCAGCTCTGGTGACACGACACGCACGCACACGCCGGCCGGCTCCCCTCTCGGGAGCCGGCCGGCGCCGTCGTGTCCGGCTACCTCAGCAGGCCGCGTACAGGCGACGGGTGCCGACCCCGGCGGCGTACGCGGCCCGGTCGCTGAACCGGCAGCCGTAGTCGGGTCGGGCCACCACCGCCGGGTCGGTCACCGTGTCGCCGGCCGGGCGCTTGCCGGTGCGTACCCAGGACACCAGGTCGTCCCAGGCGGCGCCGGCCTCGGCCGGGCTGAACTCGCAGTGCTGCGCGGCCCGGATGGCCCGCTGCACCACCAGCCGGCTGCGACCGTGCCGCGCCACGTCGGTGGCGTACGCCTGCTCCATGCTGAACGGCACGAACATGTCGCCCAGGTCGTGCAGGCTGACCACGGGCGCGCTCGGCCGCCCGGCGATCTTCGGCACCTCGGTAAGCGTCGGCAGGAGTCGCTGCACGATGTTCTCCGGCGCCACCCGCTGCACCGACGAGTTGACGTCGACGGGGCTGTTCGGGCTGTAGCGGGTCAGCAGGTTGGTGGAGATCTGGCTGGGCCGCTGGGCGGGGGAGTCGCCGCCGTCGGTCACCGCGATGGAGAAGAGGAAGTCCTTCCAGACCGCGAAGGCCGCCTCCGCGCCGGGCCGTGGTCCGCCCGTACGGTTCACGGTGATGGCCCGCAACTGCTTGCCCCGGTCGGTGGTGGTGTCCGGCCCGGTGGGCGTGAGCCCCGCCAGCCCGAGCGCCACCTGGATGCGGGGCACCGCGTTGCTCAGGTAGTCGGCCGGCGTCGGGTAGGCCGGCACTCCGGCGAGGGCCTGCGCGACCAGGTTGTAGTCGAGATAGAAGTCCAGCAGCGTCTGGTCACCGAGCACGCCGCACATGGGCAGCGCCCCGTCGTAGTAGCCGGGGTACTGCTCCAGCGAGCGCCCGATGACGTACCCGCCCATCGACACCCCCGCCAGGTAGGTGCGGTGGGGTCTGCGCACGGTCCGTCCGAAGTGGTCGGCGAGGTCCCGCGTGCTCAGCACGCCGGAGCGGATGTCGAAGCCGTTGCGGTCGTACGACGACGACGCCCACGCGTACCCCTGGGCCAGCAGCCGCTGGCGCAACTCGAAGGCCGGCGGCTCCGGCGAGAGCACCGTGCCCTGGCCGCGGTAGCCGTGCGCCCACACCACCAGGTCGCCGTTCCACCGGGCGGGAACCTCGATGATGTACGCGGCGTGCCGGTGCACGCCCTGGCGTACCGTCGTCGGCTTGCCGGCCACCACCAGCGGCGCCAGCGGCGGATTCTGGAAGGTGTAGCCGGGCAGCGGCTGGTCGCCGGAGGGGTCGTGGCCGCCGGTGGAAGCGCCTGCGGTGCTGGGTGCGGCGGCGGTGGGTGCGGCGGCGGTGGGTGCGGCGTCGAACAGTCCGACGGCCAGGGTCAGTGTCGCGGTGGCGGCGATCAGGCGGCGCAGCCTACGAACGGGTACGGACAGCATCGATGCTCCCCATCGGACGGATGTCGCCTGCGGGGGCGACCAGGCGGGACGGTTGCCTACCGGCCGGTAGCGCCCTGAACCTAGGACTGCCGTCGACCGGAGTCAATGGCTGAGCTGACCGACCAGTCAGACGGTCGGTGCGGCCTGCCCGGACTGGCGCCCTGGCCGTGCGGTGCGTGTTCTGGCCGTGCGGTGCGTGTTCTGGCCGTGCGGTGCGTGTTCTGGCCGTGCGGTGCGTGTTCTGGCCGTGCGGTGCGTGTTCTGGCCGTGCGGTGCGTGTTCTGGCCGTGCGGTGCG